>NZ_JAULUC010000020.1:0-133189 GCF_052851275.1 Burkholderia sp. SR8 | reverse complement strand
TCTCCAGTTCAGCGGTGGTGGGAGGCTCGGGATCGCAATCGCGCGGCCCCGTCGTGAGGGCGCGATGCGATGCCGCAGTGGTGCGGTGCCGCGAATCGACGCGCGACGCCCGGCGGCGGCAGCGCCGCGGCCGGTGCGTGGCGATTCGCCGGATTCGGGTGCCGGCGCGTGTCGTCAGCTTATGCGAATCGCACTGCGGTGCGTAGCGTGCGCGGACAGAACATAGTGTTCTCGTTCATCGAACGCGATGCGTGCGCGACGGGTTCGGCATCCCGCTAACATGAACGGCATGATCAGGAGCACTGACGGGTGCTGAAGGGACGGTCGACGCGCACGGATGCGCGGCCGGCAGCGCGGCACGCCCGATCCGGCGGCGCGGATCGGGACGCGTGAAACGGGATGGCGGGAAGGGAAAGCGCGAACGGCGCAGCGCAAGCCGGCGACGAACGTAGCGCGCGGTTTAGCGCCGCGCGCGGGCCTTGCCGGCGGAACGCATCGCAGGAGGCGCGCCGTCGGCGGCGGGCGCGGTGTCTTCCAGCACGAGTTGCGCGGTGACCGCGAAGTGCTGGCGCAGCAGCGCGCACGCACGATCGGCGTCGCGCGCGATCACGGCCTTCACGATCTCCTCGTGCTCGCGGCCCACATCGCGCTCGCCCGCATGCTGGCTGCGCAGCGACTGATGCCGGTAGCGCGCGGTCTGCGTGCGCAGCGTCGCCGCGAAGTGCTTGAGCCACTTCGAGCGGCAACCGGCCAGCAGCGTCGCGTGGAAATGGTCGTGCGCGCGCTCCCAGTCGGGGTTCATCCGCGGCGGCTCGTCGACGACGGTCGGCAGGCTGTTCACGAGGTGGAACGCCGCGAGCACCGACGCTTCCCATTCGAGGTTGCCGCTGTCGATCGCATCGCGCAGCGCCTCGGATTCGATGCACTGCCGCACCGACGTGATGTCCTCGAGATCCGCGCGGGACACCGGCGTCACGCGAAAACCGCGCTGGTCCTCCGCTTCGACGAAGCCGCTCATCGCGAGCCGCGACACGGCCTCGCGCAGCGGAATCACGCCGGCCTGGTAGCGGTCGGCGAGCTCCCGGATCTTCAGCTTGGAGCCGGGCGCGAGCGCGCCCGACACGATGTCCCGAAGAATGGTGTCGGCCAGTACCGACGCCATGGTGCGCGAGCCGCCGGTCGCGGCGTCGTCAAACGTCATGTCCACGAATATTTCCCTCCAGATGGACAAATTATATGCAGAACCGGGGGACGTATGCGAAGGCTAGGGTAAACATGCAAAGACGAAAATATATATATTTTATAAATTTGTATCTAAATCGCGGCCAGCCCGGCGGCGACCCTTGATCTGGAGATGTCATGCGTTACGTGAACTTTTCGCCCGATGGCCGCACGCGGAGGCTCGGCGTGCAGCGCGATTCGACCATCGTGTCGCTCGGCGACGCGACGCTCGAGCAGCTGCTCGCGAGCGGCACCGATCTGGCCGGCTTCGCCGACCGCCATGCGGCCGCCGGCCCGACCTTTCATGTCGACGAGGTCACGTGGCTGCCGCCGCTCACGCGCCCCGGCAAGATCATCTGCGTCGGCCTGAACTACGCGGACCACACGAAGGAAAGCCCGTACGAGCAGCCGTCGTATCCGACCCTGTTCCCGCGCTTCACGACGAGCCTGATCGGGCACGGCGCGGCGATGATCCGGCCGCGCGTATCGGATTCGCTGGACTTCGAAGGCGAGCTGGCCGTCGTGCTGAAGAGCGGCGGCCGTCATGTGCCGAAGGCGCGCGCGCTCGACTGCGTGGCCGGTTACTCGGTGTTCAACGACGGGTCGGTGCGCGAGTACCAGTTCAAGGCGCCGCAATGGACCGTCGGCAAGAACTTCGACGGCACGGGCGCGTTCGGCCCCGCGCTCGTGACGGCCGACGAACTGCCGGCGGGCGGCGCCGGGTTGCGGCTGGAAACGCGGCTGAACGGCAAGGTCGTGCAGTCGGCGAACACGAGCGACATGCTGTTCGACGTCGCGACGCTGATCGCGATCGTCAGCGAGGCGATCACGCTGGAAGCGGGCGACGTGATCGTCAGCGGCACGCCGGCCGGGATCGGCTGGGCGCGCGACCCGAAGCTGATCATGCGCGACGGCGACGTGTGCGAGGTCGAGATCGAAGGGCTCGGCATCCTGCGCAATCCGGTGCGCGACGAAGACGCGGCGCAATGAACGCCGGCCGTTGAACGGACCCAATCAAGAGACTGAGGAAGACATGAGACAGATTCGAGTTCCGGTATTCGTGGTCGGCGCCGGGCCGGCCGGCCTGACGACTGCGGCGCTGCTCGCGAAATACGGCGTCGACGTGCTGGCGATCACGCGCTATCCGGGCACCGCCCATTCGCCGCGCGCACACATCACGAACCAGCGCACCGTCGAGGTGTTCCGCGATCTCGGCATCGAGGACCGCGTGCGCGCGCTCGCGACGCCGAACGAGCTGATGACCAACAACGTGTGGGCGACCAGCTTCGCGGGCCGCGAGATCGCGCGGCTGCAGACCTGGGGTACCGGCACGCGGCGCAAGGCCGACTACGAGGCGGCCAGCCCGTCGCAGATGTGCAATGCACCGCAGCATCTGCTCGAGCCGGTGATCCTCGGCGCGGCGCGCGAGTACGGCGCGCGCATTCTGTTCAACACCGAACTCGTGTCGATTCGTCAGACGGACGACGCGGTGATCGCGCAACTCGTCGACGTCGTCACGCGCGAGGAAATCG
Organism: Burkholderia sp. SR8; assembly: GCF_052851275.1. Classification (NCBI taxonomy): domain Bacteria; kingdom Pseudomonadati; phylum Pseudomonadota; class Betaproteobacteria; order Burkholderiales; family Burkholderiaceae; genus Burkholderia; species Burkholderia sp. SR8. The sequence continues at coordinate 130,436 of NZ_JAULUC010000020.1, read as the reverse complement.
AGGTGATCGCCGATTACGCCGTGGGCGCCGACGGCGCGCAAAGCCTCGTGGTCAAGCAGCTCGGCTTCGAACTCGACGGCGAAATGGGGCTCGGCTGCGCGGTGAACTGCTGGCTCGAGGTCGACCTCGCGAAATACACCGCGCACCGCCCCGGCGTGCTGTACTGGATGAACCAGCCGGGCAGCGACTACTGGGTCGGCTGCGGCACGTTCATCTGCGTGCGCCCGTGGAACGAATGGGTGCTGCTGTTCATGTACAACCCGAAGGACGGCGAACCCGACCTGAGCCACGACGCGGTGATCGCGCGGGCGCGCGCGACGATCGGCGACCCGGACATCCCGATCCGCGTGAAGGCCGTGTCGAAATGGACCATCAACCGGATGGTCGCGCGCACGATGGTGAAGGGCCGCGTCGCGATCGCCGGCGACGCCGCGCACCGCCATCCGCCGGCAAACGGCCTCGGCTCGAACACGTCGGTGCAGGACGCGTTCAACCTCGCATGGAAGCTCGCGATGATCGTGAAAGGCCAGGCGTCGCCCGCGCTGCTGCAGACCTATTCGGACGAACGTCAGCCGGTCGCCGAGACGGTCGTGAATCGTGCGATCAAATCGGTCGGCGAGATGCTGCCGATCGCGAAGGCACTCGGCTTCTCGGAAGGGCAGAGCGCGGAGGAAGGCTGGGCGGCGCTCGACGGGCTGTACGCCGAGGACGCCACCGGCCGCAAGCGTCGCAAGGCGCTCGCCGACGCGGTCGAGCTGCAGAACTACCAGTTCAACTGCCACGGCGTCGAACTCGGGCAGCACTACACGTCGGCGGCGATCGTGCGCGACGGCGCGACATTCCCGGTTCCGTCGCGCGACCCGGAGCTTTACTATCATCCGACGACGACGCCGGGCGCGACGATTCCGCATGCGTGGATCCAGCACGACGGCGAGCAGGTGTCGACGCTCGACCTCGTCGGCCGCGGCGCGTTTACGGTAATCACGGGCGCCGGCGGCCGCGCATGGCTCGACGCGGCGAAGCGGGTCGGCGACGAATTCGGGATCGAGATCCGCACGGTGTCGATCGCGCACGGCACGCCGACGTTCGACATCTACGGCGACTGGGCGCGGCAGCGCGAGATCGACGATCACGGCTGCGTGCTGGTGCGGCCCGACCGCTTCGTCGCGTGGCGATCGGAAGCGCTGGCCGACGATCCGGCCGGTGCGCTGCGCCGCGTGTTGTCGCGGATTCTCGGCCGCGCGACGCGCGCGCACGCGAACGCCGACACGGCCGCACTGGCCGAAGCGTAACGGAGACCGGCATGACGACTGCGACGACCACGACGACCGGCGCAACCCGCAAGCGGGCCCCGTTCGGCATCCACAGCATCGACCATTTCGCGCTCGACGTGCCGGGGCTCGCGGATGCCCGCCGTTTCGTGACGGCGTTCGGCTTCGACGTCGGCGAAGCCGGCGGCGAACTCCAGCTGCGCACGGAACCCGGCGGCCACGTATGGGCGACGCTGCGCGAGGGCCCGCGCAAGCGGCTCGCGTACCTGTCGCTGAATTGCTTCGCCGACGATTTCGCGCCGCTGCGCGCGCAGATACTCGACGCGGGCGCGCGCGCGGCGGCGCCGCAAGGACACGCGCCGGACGACGGCTTCTGGTTCGAGGATCCGGACGGCAACCTGCTGCAGCTGAAGACGGGGGCGAAGACGACGCCCGGATGCAAGCCGGTGCCGTGGCGCGCGGCCGGCATCCGGCCGCAGCGCGGTGCACTGTTTCGCGGCGACGCGCCGGTCGTGCATCCGGCGCGGCTGTCGCACGTGCTGATGTTCACGCCGGACATCGGCCGCGCGGTCGCGTTCTACGAAACGGCGCTCGGGCTGCGCCTGTCGGACGGCGCCGCCGGCATCGTCGCGTTCCTGCATGCGCGCCACGGCAGCGATCATCACCTGATCGCGTTCGCGCAGGGCAGCGCGAAGGGCTGGCATCACAGCGCCTGGGACGTGCCGGCCGTCGACGACGTCGGGCTCGGCAAGATGCAGATGCAGCGAGCCGGATACGTGCAAGGCTGGGGCGTCGGACGCCACGTGCTGGGCTCGAACTACTTCCAGTACGTGCGCGACCCGTGGGGTTCGTTCTGGGAGTATTCGGCCGACATCGACTATGTGGGCGCGGGCGTCGAATGGCCGGTGGGTGACCATCCGCCGGAGGACTCGCTGTACCTGTGGGGTCCGGACGTGCCCGACTACTTCTTCGAGAACACCGAAGCCGCCTGACCGGTATCGGACGCCGCCGGCCTGCGCTGGCGCGCTTCGTCGGGCCGTCCGTCCCGACGCCCCGGCGCATTTTCATTCTCGTCATATCAATCAGTACAACAAATCATATTTGGAGATCGCGATGGTCGGCAAGAAGACCTGTGCAATCGGCGTGCTCGCGCTCGGACATGCGTGCGCGGCATCCGCGCAGAGCAGCGTCACGCTGTTCGGCCTGCTCGATGCAGGCATCAGTTACGTCAGCAACGAAGGCGGCCACGGCGTCGCGAAGTTCGACGACGGCATTTTCACGCCGAGCCTCGTCGGGCTGCGCGGCAGCGAGGATATCGGCAGCGGCACGCATGTGATCTTTCAGCTGGTCAGCCAGATCGCGATCGGGTCGGGCGCGACGATCGGCGACGGGCTGTTCGCGCGCACCGCGTTCGTCGGTGTGCAGAACGACCGCTACGGCACCGTCACGCTCGGCAATCAGTACGAGTTCATGGCCGACACGCTGTTCTTCGGCGGCGTCGACGCGGCGCGCGACGTGGGCGGGCTCTACAACCTGCGCAACGGCCCGTTCCAGAAGCTCGCGTTGCCCGGCAATCCGACCGGCGCGTTCGACTGGGACCGGATGGCCGGCAGCCGGCGCGTCGCGAACGCGGTCAAGTACGTGAGCCCGGTGATCGGCGGATTGAAATTCGGCGCGCTGTACGGCTTCGGCGGCGTGCCCGGCAGCATCGGCGCGAACAACACGGTGAGCGTCGGCGCCGACTATTCGGCCGGCACGTTCGGCGCGGCCGCCGCCTATACGAACGAAAAATACGGCGCGCAGGCCGGGTCGCCCGCGACGAGCGTGCGCAACTGGGGTGCCGGGCTGCGCTACGGTTTCGGCGCGGCCAACGTGAGTGCGCTGTTCACGACGGTGCGCAACGCGGCATCGGGCGGCGCCGCGTGGATGACCGAGGTGGGCGGCACGTGGAAGCTGACGGGCGCGACGACGCTCGGCGCGGACTACATGTACATGAAGGGCAACGCGGCGCTCGACGACAACCACGCGCACCAGCTGACGGCCACCGTCCAGTACCGGCTGTCGAAGCGGACGATGGTCTACGCGAGCGGCGCATGGCAGCGCGCGAGCAGCGGCGCACGCGCGCAGATCAACGGCGTGCTGGATCCGGACGGCGCGTCGTCCGGCGCGAACCAGGCGATCGCCCGCATCGGCATGCACACCGTGTTCTGACCGCGCATCCCGCGCATCCCCTTGGAGAAACCAGATGAACAACGCACGCGTGTCCGGTCGGGACACCTCGTACGAATGGAAGATCGTCGCGCTGCTCGCGCTCGGATTCGGGCTCGTCGGCGTCGACCGCTTCATGATCATGCCGCTCTTTCCCGTGATGATGCGGGACCTGAAACTCGACTACCAGGATCTCGGCCACATCACGGCCGCGCTGTCGGTCGCGTGGGGCGTGTCGGCGCTCCTGACCGGCAATCTGTCCGACCGCTTCGGGCACCGCAAGGTCGTCATTCCGGCGATGCTCGCGTTCTCGCTGCTGGCCTGCGCGAGCGGGCTCGCGTGGGGCGTCGGCAGCCTGATGGCGATCCGCGCGGTGATGGGCTTCGCGGAAGGCGCGTACACGCCGTCGAGCATCACCGCGACGCTCGATGCGTCGGATCCCGCGCGCCACGGCCGCAACGTCGGCATCCAGCAGGCCGCGCTGCCGCTGCTCGGGCTCGGCATCGCGCCGATCGTCGTCACGCAGCTGATGCGCATCGTGCCGTGGCACTGGATCTTCGCGATGGTCGCGGTGCCGGGGCTCGTCGTATGCGCGCTGACGTGGAAGGTGCTGCGCGATACCAGCGCCGAGCGCGCGGCCGCGCACACCGGCACCGGCGACGCCGGCCGCCATCGCTGGCGCGACGTGCTGCGCTATCGCAACGTGCCGCTGTGCTTCGTCGGAATGTTGTGCTGGCTGACCTGCCTGATCGTGCTGAGCGCGCTGCTGCCGAACTACCTGACCGACTACCTGCACCTCGGTTTGCAGCAGATGGGTTTCGTGCTGTCTGCGACGGGCATCGGCGGCACGCTCGGCGGGATCGCGATGCCGGCGTTGTCCGACCGGATCGGCCGGCGGCCGGTGATGGTGCTGTCGGCGCTCGGTGCGTTCGGGTCGCTGTGGTGGTTTTCGCGCACGGGGGCCGATCCGGTCGCGCTGTTCGCGGGGCTGCTCGCGACAATCTTCTTCGTGTTCGCGATGATCACGCTGACGGTCGGGCCGATCAGCGCGGAAGCGGTCCCGGCGCAGCTGATGACCACCGCATCGGGCCTCGTGATCGGCGTCGGCGAGATCTTCGGCGGCGGCATCGCGCCGTCGGTCGCCGGCTACGTCGCGAAGCACTTCGGCATCCAGTACATCATGCAGCTCGGGATGGGTGCGCTGGTGCTCGGGCTGTTCGTCGCGCTGGCACTGAAGGAAACCGCGCCGGCGCGGATCGCGTCGACCGTTTCGCTCGCGAAGTCGTGACGGTCAGTGCCCTTGCCGGCCGTTGCTGCGCTCACGTGCGCAGCGGCGGCACCGCCGCGTCCGCGTGGCCGATGCGTGCGTCGGCCGGGTGGGGCGGCGCGTCGCACGCGAAGTCCGGCAACGCGCGCGACGGCAGCGTCATCACGAAGCGTGCGCCGCCGAGCGGCGAATCCTCGAGCCGCACGTCGCCGCCGTGCACGAGCGCGACGCGCCGCACGATCGCGAGCCCCAGACCGAACCCGCCGGTCTGCCGGTCGCGGCTCGAGTCGAGCCGCTGGAACGGTTCGAACACGCGCGTGCGGTCGGCGGCCGGAATGCCCGGACCGTCGTCGTCGACGCTCAGCACCAGCGCACCGGACGCGTCGTGCGTCGCGGACAGCAGGACCGTGCGCGACGCATAACGCGCGGCGTTGCGGATCAGGTTCAGCAGCGCACGTGCGACGAGTTTCGGATCGCATACGTGGGTCGCGGGCGCAGCGGTCGCCGATACGCCGAGCGTGAGGCCGCGGTCGGCGACGTCGTTCGCGACGTTGCCGGCGACGCTGTCGATCAGCGCGTCGACGACGACGTCCATCGGCGCGAGTTCGCTTGCGCCTTGCTCCAGCCGCCCGATGGTCAGCAACTCGGTGACGAGTTCGTCGAGTTCGCGCACGTCGCGCCGCAGTTCGTCGCGACGTGCGCGCATCCGGCCGCTGTCGTCGGAATCGGCGAGCAGCGCGAGCCCGAATTCGAGGCGGGCGAGCGGCGTCTTCAGCTCGTGCGAGATGCCGTGCATCATCTCGCGCTGCTGCTTGATCGACGCCTCGATTCGCTCGGCCATGTCGTTGAATTGCTGCGACAGCTCGTAGATGTTCGATCGCCCGGAGAGCTTTACGCGCGTCGACAGCTTGCCCGCGCCGAACGAGTGCGCGGCGGCCTGCAGCTTGCGCAGGTCGCGCCAGTGATACGAGATCCATAGCACGACGGCGAACAATGCCGCGAGTGCGGTCATCGCGTATGCGTAGATCTGGATGTCGAGGTCGGCCGTTGCGATCGGGCGGGCATGCAGGACAGAGCCGTCCGCGAGCGGCATGTAGTAATTACTGCGGTCGTAACTGATCGCGATCCGGCCGGCGTCCAGATCGCGCAGCGGCGCGCCGCTTAATCGGGCGCGGGCGTAGGCCATCGTCACGAAACCGAATCGCTCGTTGCCGTGCTGCGCGAGTTCACGCAGCGCGAGGGAGCGCTTCCCGCCCGGATGACGCTCGAGGTAGTCGTTCAGTACGAACGCGTAGGTGGTCAGCGCGTTGCGCTGCGCCTCCGCAACGCGCTCGTAGAAAATTCTGTCGAACGACCATTGAATGAATACGATCGCTGCGGCGCAGCACAGGATCACGATTAGATAAAGCTTGATCAACGAGCGCAGCATTCAGTCATCCCATGCAGAAGGGCTGAACAGGTAGCCGCGGCCCCAGATTGTCTTGATCCGTTGCGGCTCCGATGAAGCATCCTCGAAGCGTCGGCGTAGCTTCGAGATGCCCGAGTCGACCGAGCGGTCGATTCCGTCGAATTCGATCCCGCGCAGCTGCTTCAGGATCGCGTCGCGACTGAGCACCGTGCCGGCCGCGCGGGCGAGGATCAGCAGCAGATTGAACTCGGTGGTTTTCAGATCGACGAGTTGGCCGCGCCACGTGACCGTGCGGTTCGGTGATGAAATCGCCAGTTCGCCGAACACGAGCTCGTGCGCCGTGGTATCGGCGTGCGGATCCGATGTCGCGGGCTGCGCGCGACGCAACAGTGCGCGGGCCCGAGCCACGAGCACACGCGGCTCGATCGGCTTGGTCACGTAGTCGTCGGCGCCGATTTCGAGACCGGCGACCTGGTCGTAGACGTCGGCGCGCGCGGTAAGGATCAGCACGGGGACGTTGGTGAACGCGCGCATGCGCCGGCAGACTTCCATGCCGTCGAGGTGCGGCAGCATCAGGTCGAGTATCACGAGCGCGGGCCGGTGTTCGCGTACCGCAGCGACCGCGAGATCGCCGCGGCGCACGACCGTCACCTCGAACTCGTAGCCGTCGAGGTATTCGCGCACGAGGCGCGCGAGGCGGTCGTCATCCTCGATCAGCAGCACGCGATGTTTGAGCGGATTGTCGTTCATGGGTCTCCTCGAAATGCACGCGTCGTCCATCACCCCGCAGGCGACGCGCAGCGTGGCACGCGAATTCTATCCGCCGTTCCGAAGGCAGGGGGCGACGCCCGACAATCGGGAACATTCGAACACAATTGAGCACATATTTGCCGCAGATTCCGGACAGTCGCGCCGAACGACCGAACCTAGACTTCCGGCTCCTTCACTCTTGTCCAGATATCGTGCGTCCATCCCTCCGCTCCTTGCGCTGCTGCATGCCGATTGCCGGCGTCGCGCTCGTCTCCATGGCTCACGCCGAAAACCAGTACACGATCTCGCTCGGTGGCGGCTTCACCCCGCGCTACCAGGGGAGCAACCAGTATCGCGCGGTCGTCGGGCCGTCATTCTCCGCGATGTTCGGCAATGGGTTCTTCATCGATACCAACGCCGGCGCCGGCTATCGCCTGAAGCTGCCCAACGGTGCGTTCGTGTCGGCTGCGGTGGGCTACGACGCGGGCCGCACGGACGAAAACCGCTTCGGCCTGCCGGGCTCGGACCACCTGAAGGGAATGGGCCGGGTTCCGGGATCGGTGCTCGTCGGCTTGCGCGCCGGCGTGAAGCTGCTGGATGGCGGCGAACTGAGTATCGCGGTCGACGCGCCTGCCACGCATACGTCGCGCGGCTTGTCCGGCCATGTCGATCTCGCGGTGCCGGTGTTCGAGACTGGACGGCACACGTTGGTCGCGACGGGCAGCGTGCACGCAGGCACGGGGCGCTATATGCAGACGTTCTACGGTGTGACCGACGCGCAGTCGCTGGCGAGCGGGTTCAGGCCGTATTCGACGAGCGGTGGCGTCGACAGTGCGACGCTGTCTCTCGCGTGGAACTGGAACGTATCGCGGCACTGGTCGGTGCGCGCGACCGGCGGCTTCACGCGCCTGCTCGGGCGTTATGGCGACAGCCCGATCGTGCAGACGCGGAGCAACTACTACGGAATGGCCGGCGCGACGTACAAGTTCTGAACGGAACGCCGACGCGCATCGTACATGCGGGACGCCGACGCTCGTGCCGCCGTTGCCGCGGACCGCGTGCGGTAACATGCAGCGGGGTTCGGCGTGACGCCGGGCCTGCGATGCAGGTGCGTCGAAGCGGCTTGGCCGCGTCACGCAGTGCCGCCGTTCGCCCGCGGGCATCCGCCGGGATGCGGCCGCGGCGCGCCGAATCGATCACGCACGCAACGCCCGGCAGTGCAGACCATGCATCGTATGAAGGCCGGGCCGCGACACGGAGAAAACCGATGAAGAACACGATCGCGCTGATCGTCGCGCTCGTTGCGAGCGCAACCTTTGCAGGATGTGCGGACACGAACGCGAAACACCCGAATGCCACCGCCGGCGGCGCGGTGATGAACCCTGCGCCGTCCGGCGCCGCGGCCGCGTGCAAGGCGGACGCCGCGCCGGACGACGCGCTGATCGGCAAGACCGAGGCCGACGCGGCCGCGCTGCTCGACGGCTGCCTGTGGCGCGTGCTCGAGCGCGACGGCAAGTCGTTGCCGGGCACGATGGACTACCGCGCGGAGCGCCGCGATCTCGGCATTCGAGACGGGAAGGTGATCTGGGTACGGCGCGGCTAATCGAGGCGGCCGGCGGGGAATCGGTGCGATGAGGATCGAGCCGTGCGCATTGCCGCGTCGCGCGACCGGGCAGTTGCTTCGGGTTCGCGCTACCGCTGGCCGATATCGCGCGCGACCTGCCGGCCGAACAAGGCCCATCAACATCGCGCGGTCGGCGCGCGTGTTTCGGCGCGAACGGCGGGGCCGACCGGCCTTGCACGAGCGACATGAACGCGCCCGAACGTGCACCGAGCATGACGAAGTGATTGCCGCGCCGCGCATGCGACGCGCCGTTCGCATGCGCGTTACTTGGAGATGTACCAGAGCGCGTCCGCGGTGGCTCGCGTGGCCGGCGTGGCCGCAGCCGGTGCCTGTGTCGGTGCGGCCGGCACCGGTGCGTTCGACGTGACGGCAGTGGGCCAGGTGGCCGGTGCGTTCGACGAGCTGGACACGGGTGCCGTATTCGCCGTATTCGCGGTGCTTGCCGTCGATGCCGATCCCGACGTCGACGGCGTGTTCAGATACCACAGCGCATCGGCCGACGCCGTGCGCTTGGCCGACGCATTCGCGCCCGGCTGCTTCGCGGCCGGCGTCGCGGCAGCCGCAGCCGTCGCACCCGAGCGCGGCGCTCCGGCGGTCGCCCCCGCGCCCGCCTGCGCGGTCATCCCCGCCGCGCTGCGCTGCGCGCGCGCCTCGAACGGCCCGAGCTGGAAGATCAACGTTTGCGCGGGGCGCGTCAGAACGGCATACGGAAACTGCAGCTCCCACGACATCAGCACGCGGCCCGACGACGTTTCGGTGAAGATCGCCGGCACGTGTTTCATGTCGCTGAACTGCACGTAGATCCGCGCGCCGTCGTCGAACACCTGGGTCGGCTTCGCCTGGTCGGCGCCGGTGACGGTCCAGCCGAAGTTGTACGTGCCGGCCGGCCCGGCAGGGCCGCCTTGCGGCTGCGGCTGCGGCGGCGGGGCGGCCGGTGCGAGCGTGCGGGGACGCGCGACGGGCGGCGCCGACACGCTCAGGCTCGCGAACGGGTTGTACGCCTGCACCTGTTGCGGCGGCGTGAAGGAGGGCGGCAGGATGGGCATGGGAGTATCCGGCGAATCCGGCAGGGTCCGGATTGCATCATAGACCTTGCGCGCATACGCGAGGCGCTTGTCGGGCGACGCGGAGTTGTACGCGCCGATCGCGTTCCAGTTCGGGCCGAGCTGGCGGATGTTCTGCGACAGGATCCACGCGCCGACATACGCGTTCGTGCAGGCATCGAACAGGCTTTCGCGCGTGATCCCTTCGCGCGCGAGCGTCGGCAGCCACGTGCTGTTGATCTGCATCAGCCCGATGTCGACTGTGCCGTTCGTGTTGGTGTTGACGGCGTTCGGGTTCATTCCCGATTCGACCTGCGCGATGCCGCGCAGCAAGCTCACGCTGACCTTCTGGAACGTGGCTGCGTCGTCGAGGCAGTCGGCCCGCGCGAGCCCCGGCAGCGCGCACGACAGCGCGATCGTCGCGGCGAGCGTCGGCGTGGCATGGCTGATCGAACGGATGGTCTGACGCGGCATGACAGGATGGGGCGGAATCCGGCCGCCCGGTGCAAGGAAATTACGCAGACGCGAAGTGTGCCATAGCGAAAGGGCAAATGGCTCGCATCAAACTTTCCTTTGCAATTTCCGACGCATTTGGCGCGTATTTTCGTGCATGCCGGGATCGCGGCGCGACGTAATGGAATCGGTAAAAAGGCGGGTTTTTCGCGCGCAGGCGAATCGGCGATCGCCGTCGCGATCCTGACGCCGCGCGTCAGTTGCGCCGCGAATGCGGCAATGAATGGATGACCGACGCCGCGCAAACGCAGTCCGGAAACGAAAACGGCGGCCGCGGCCGCCGTGTCGGTGGGTTGCGCTGCGCAGTGCGGCAGCCGCAATCGGCAATGCGATTCCGGCCGGCCGCGCGATAACCCGCGCAGCCGGCCGACGTCGCTCAGAAGCGGTGACGCAGGCCGAGGTTGACCATCGTCTGCGAGCTCGTGCCCGCATAGCCGTACGACCCGATCGACGCCTGCGCGGCCATCGACCCGCCGTTGCCGTCGCCGGTCTGGCCGCTCGCGTGCTGGTACGCGGCGGTCAGGTACACGTCGGTGCGCTTCGACAGCGTGTAGTCCGCGCCGGCCGACACCTGGTGATAGGTCGCCGACGTATCGCCGCCCGAGCGCGTATAGCTGTAGCCGACGCCGACGAGCAGCGCATTGGTCGCCTGGTAATTCACGAAGCCCTGGCCGGTGTTGTAGTGCTCGTTCGAGTTGAACACCGAGCTCGCGTCGCGGCGGTACTGCGCGTTGCTGTAGCCGACGCCGAACGTGAACGGTCCGGCGACGTACTGGCCCGCGATGCGTGCGATGCCGATCGAATGCGCGCTCGCATAGCCGTTGTTGATCGGGCCGTCGAAGGTGCCGTCCGACGAGCTGGTCCAGCCGTTGCGCAGCCCGTTCGACGCGGGGCTGTTGGTCGCGTGGAAGTAGCCGCCCGCGACGCTGAACGGCCCGTTGTTGTACGACACGGCCGCCGAATACGACTGCGCGGCGCCGGTGCTGCCGGCGATCCCGCCGAACGAGTACATCGCGGAGAACTGCAGACCCGCGTAGACGGCCGACGTGTACTTCACCGCGTTGTCGACGCGGAAGCTGTTGTCGTAGTTGTCGACGTCACCCGGCGTCGCGAACACGCTGCCGAGATAGTTGTCCGCGGTGATGCCCTGCACGAGGTCGACGAGCGGATCGTACTGGCGGCCGAACGTCAGCGTGCCGTAACGGTCGCTCGTCAGCCCGACGAACGCCTGCCGGCCGAACAGGCGGCTGCCCTGGCCCTGGCGGCCGGTGCTCGGATCGAAGCCGTTCTCGAGCTGGAACAGCGCCTTCAGCCCGCCGCCGAGATCCTCGGTGCCCTTCACGCCCCAGCGGCTGCCGGCGAGGTTGCCCGCGCTGCTGTTGCCGAGCATCCACGCGTTGTCCTTGCCCTGCGCGTGATTCACGTACGTGATCGACGTGTCGATCACGCCGTACAGCGTGACGCTCGATTGCGCATGCGCGGCCGGCATCGCGGCGAGTGCCGCGAGCGACATCAGCGAGAGGGTTGTGCGTTTCATGTCATCTCCTTGCGTATTGGTTTGGGGGCGGGTTTGCGTGCGTTTGCTTGCCTGAACCGGAATGGCAGGAGACTACAGAGCCGCCGTCGAACGGCAAAAATGAAATTCTCCGATGTGACCTAAAGCAGACAGCCGCATGCTGCGGGAAGGTTCATTGAGAGATTCGCATTATTGAGCGGCGTGCATCAATCGCGTTCAATTTCGGAATGGAGGGATTCGCGCATTGCCGGATTCGAGATAATTCCGCGCGATTTTCGGCGGAATTTCGACGGACGGACGTTCATCGCCGATTCGTCAATGGTTTATTTAATGAATCGAATCGCGCGAGGCCGCCCGGTTATGTTATCGCGCGTGTCGCGCGCGGGTGTTGTCATCACCCGCTGCGTTGCGACCGCGGGGCGGCGCACCGTCGGCGCGAGTGGCGTGTGCGGTTTTGTATATAATAATCATTCTCATTTACAAACCTGCCACCTGCGTGCCCTGGAACCCGGCCATGTCCGCTGACAAGCTGTCCCTCCATCGAGAAATCGACGCCCTTTATGCCGGCCATCACGCATGGTTGCGCGGCTGGCTGAGCCGGAAGCTCGGTTGCGCGCATCGCGCGGCCGATCTCGCGCACGACACCTTCATGCGGCTGCTCGCGCGCGACGAGCCGATCGGCGCGAACGAGCCGCGCGCGTTCCTGACGACGGTCGCGCAGCGCGTGCTGTCGAACCACTGGCGCCGCGAGCAGATCGAGCGCGCGTATCTCGACGTGCTCGCGCAGCGTCCGGAAGCGTCGGTGCCGTCGCCGGAGGAACGCGCCGTCGTGTTCGAGACGCTGCTCGAGATCGACCGGCTGCTCGACGGGCTGCCGGTCGCTGCGAAACGCGCGTTCCTGCTCGCGCAGCTCGACGGGCTCACGCAGGCCGAGATCGCGCGCGAACTCGGCGTGTCGCTCGCGACGGTGAAGCGCTATCTCGTGAAGGCCGGCACGCAGTGCTTCTTCGCGATGGCGGCCTGACCGATGGCCGCCCCGGGAATGCCGGCGGTGCCGCCGCAAGTCGCACGCCGCGCGGTCGAGTGGTGGGTCGACCGGCAGGCCGGCCGCGGCGACGATGCGTTCGCGGCCGCGCTCGCGCGCTGGCGCGCCGAGGATCCGGCGCACGACGCGGCATGGCGTCATCTCGAAACGATGGAAGCACGCATCGGGCGGCTCGCGGCCGGGCTCGACGCGCAGGCCGCGCACGCGGCGCTGCTGCCGCCGCGTTCGGGCCGCCGTCGCGCGGCGGTGAAGGCGCTGGCCGTGCTGCTGTTCTCCGGCACGGCGGCGTGGATGGCCGATCCGGTGCGGCGTGCGGCGATCTGGCCGGCGGACCTGCGTACCGCGGTCGGCGAACGGCGCACGGTGACGCTTGCCGATCGCACGGTCGTCGTGCTCGATACCGATACCGCGCTCGACGTGCGCTTCGATGACACCGCACGCCGGCTGCGCGTGCTGCGCGGCACGATCATGGTGACGAGCGGCCACGATCCGCGCAGCCCTGCGCGGCCGCTGGTCGTCGCGACCGCGCAAGGCGAGCTGCGTCCGCTCGGCACGCGTTTCGCGGTGCGGCAGCACGACGGCGCGACGCGCATCGAGGTGTTCGCGGGCGCCGTGCGCGTGCAGCCCGTCGATGCTACGGCCGGCACGCGCGTGATCGCGGCGGGCGAGGGCGCGGATTTCACGCGCGACGCGATCGGCGCGGCCGCGCCGCTGGATCGGTATGCGTCGGCGTGGACGGCGGGCATGCTCGTCGCATCGAGAATGCGGCTCGCGGATCTCGTCGCCGAACTCGACCGCTATCGTCGCGGCAGCCTGCGTTGCGATGCGGCGGTGGCCGACCTGCGCGTGTCGGGCACCTATCCGCTCGACGATCCCGCGCGCGTGCTCGATACGCTGAAGGCGACGCTGCCGATCGACGTTGCCTACGTCACGCGCTACTGGGCAACGGTCGTGCCGGCCCGTTCGTGAGTCCTCCGGAAATTTTTTTTGTTTCGCTGAGCTGTTTCCCGATGTTCGCGTGACATGGGTAGTGAAAGCAGCACTGGCCCATCGTTCACCGACTCCTCGATCATGGTTTCGACCCGTTCTACGTATCGGCGCCGCACCGCGCGCGCCCGTCATCTGCCGCGCGCGTCGCGCCCGGCTACATCCGCCGCACCTGCCGCATCTGCGGCAGCGCGCGTATCCGGCCGGGTCGCGCGCCGGCTGGCCGGCGCCGTCCTGCTGTCGGCGCTGCTGCCGCTGCCGGCGCAGGCCGACACCGATGCCGATCCGGCGGCCGCTGCCCCGAGCGCATCGCGCCGCGCGTTCGACATTCCGGCCGGTCCGCTCGAAGCGGCGCTGAACCGGTTCGGACGCGACGCCGGCATCCTGCTCGCGTTCCCCGCGGAACTGACCGCCGGCCGCACGAGCGGCGGCGTACATGGGCGCTTCGACGTCGACGCCGCACTCGACCGGCTGCTCGCGGGCACGGGGCTCGTCGCGCTGCGCCAGCGGGGCGGCGGCTATACGCTGATGCGCGCGAACGGCTCGGTCGCGCCGGCCGCGGCAGCCGGCACCGACGCGGCCGCCGAGCTGCCGACGATCACCGTGCGCGGCAGCGCGCTGCGCGCGGAAAGCTACCGGCCGGCGAAGGAGGCCGGCGTGTTGCGCACCGACATCCCGCTGCTCGACACCGCGCAGGCCGTCAACGTCGTGCCCGCGCAGGTGCTGCGCGACCAGCGCCCGCGCAATCTCGACGATGCGCTCGGCAACGTGAGCGGCATCACGCAGGGCAACACGCTCGCCGGCACGCAGGACACCGTCATGAAACGCGGCTTCGGCGACAACCGCGACGGCTCGGTCATGCGCAACGGGATGCCGATCGTGCAAGGGCGCTCGTTCAACGCGGCCGTCGATACCGTCGAGGTGCTGAAGGGGCCGACGTCGCTGCTGTACGGGCTGATGGATCCTGGCGGCGTGGTGAACGTCGTCAGCAAGCAGCCGCAGCTCGCGCGCTACAACGCGGTGTCGCTCGGCGCGTCGACGTTCGGGCACGGCAGGAACGGCGGCAGCGCGACCTTCGACTCGACGGGGCGGATCGGCGATTCGCCGCTCGCGTACCGGCTCATCGTCGACCAGTCGAACGAGCAGTACTGGCGCAACTTCGGCGAATACCGGCAGACCTTCGTCGCGCCGTCGCTCGCGTGGTACGGCCGCGATACGCAGGTCGTCGTGTCGTACGAATACCGGAAGTTCCATTCGCCGTTCGATCGCGGCACCGCGCTCGATCCGCGCACCAACGCACCGCTCGACATTCCGGCGCGGCGGCGCATCGACGAGCCGTTCAACAACATGGACGGCGAATCGCATCTCGCGCAGCTGAGCGTCGATCACCAGTTCAACGCGGACTGGAGCGCGCACTTCGGCTACAGCTACAACCGCGAGACCTACGACGCGAACCAGTTGCGCACGACCGGCGTCGACCCGGTGACGGGCACGCTGTCGCGCAGCAACGACGCGACGCACGGCTCGCTCAGCACCGACAGCTACGGGATCGGTTACGTGAACGGCAAGCTGACGCTCGCGGGGATGCGCCACGACGTGCAGGTCGGCTTCGATACCGAATACCGCCGCATCTACCGCAAGGACATGCTGCGCCAGGCGGTGAAGACGCCGTTCAGCTACGTTAATCCGGTGTACGGACTGCTGCCGCCGTCGAGCACCGTTTCCGCGAGCGACAGCGATCAGACCGACACGCTGCACGATGCATCCGCGTTCTTCCAGGATACCGTTCACGTGACCGACAAGTGGATCGTGTCGGGCGGGCTGCGCTACATCACGTACAACCAGGTCGCCGGGCGCGGCCGGCCGTTCAACGCGAACACCGACCTCAGCGGCTCGAAGTGGCTGCCGCGCGCGGGCGTCGTCTACAAGTGGACCGATGCGTTCTCGCTGTACGGCAGCTATTCGCGGTCGCTGAAGCCGTCGTCGTCGATTGCGCCGATGACGTCGGGCTACGTGATCGACGCCGCGACGCCGCCCGAGGAAGCGACCGCATGGGAAGTCGGCGGCAAGCTCGACCTGCCGGGCGGGATGACGGGCACGCTCGCGCTGTTCAACATCGACAAGAAGAACGTGCTCGTGTCGCAGTTCAACGATACGACGAAGCTGACCGACTGGCGCACGTCGGGCAGCGCGCGTTCGCGCGGGATCGAGCTCGACCTGTCCGGCAAGATCGGCGAACGCGTGAACGTGATCGCGAGCTATGCGTACATCGACGCGAAAACCACCGAGGATCCGAAATACACGGGCAACCGGCTGTGGAACGTCGCGCGCCATACGGCGTCGCTCGCGGCCGTCTACGACGTCGGCACGCTGCTCGGCGGCGACGACCTGCGCATCGGCGCGGCCGCGCGTTACGTCGGTGCGCGGCCCGGCGATTCGGCGAACAGCTTCACGCTGCCGTCGTACGTGCTCGCGGATGCGTTCGCGACGTACGACACGCGGCTCGGCAAGCAGAAGCTGTCGTTCCAGCTGAACGTGAAGAACCTGTTCAACCGCACGTATTACCCGTCGAGCGCGAACCGCTACTTCGTCGCGGTCGGCGATGCGCGACAGGTGTCGCTGCTGACCACGCTGCAGTTCTGAACGTGCAATGCACGCCATTCATTTGATCGCGCAATCGTTGCGTGGCGCGGATCGCGCAAGGCGGCGCGCGGCTTCGGAGAACGAAATATGAACGGAAACATCAAGGCTGGCGCCGTGCGCGCCGCCGGCACCGGCATGCGACGTCGCGCATTGCGCTCACTGGCGGGCGCGGCATGCTTGTGGTGCGCGGGATTGTCGGCGAGCGCGCCTGCCGCCGCGGCCGAGGCTGCTGCCGCTGCGGCGCCGCCCGTCACCCGCGTCGCGATGCTCGTGCAGTTGCGCGGCCCGAACCTGAAGGTCGACGAACGGATCGGCCAGCATCTCGGCGAGCGCGGCTATGCGGTGCGGCTGATCGACGAGAGCGCGACGCCCGACGCGGCGCGCGATGCCGATCTCGTCGTGATCTCGTCGACGGTGTCGTCGAAGAACGTGCGGCCGGGCTGGCGCACGCTCGACAAGCCGCTCGTCACGTGGGAGAACGACCTGCTCGACGACCTCGCGATGACGGGCAAGCGCCACGACGTCGACTTCGGCGAAACGGGCAAGGAACGCCATGTGTGGCTCGTCAACGCGCCGCATCCGATCGCGGCCGGCTTGCCGGCCGGCGCGGTCAATGTGTACGGCAAGCAGGCGCCGATGAGCTGGGGCAGGCCGGGGCTCGGCGCGATCACGATCGCGACCGTGTACGGGCAACCGGACAAGGCGGCGGTGTTCGCGTACGAGAAGGGCGCGACGATGGACTACGAAGCGCTGGCGCCCGCACGCCGCGTGATGTTCTTCCTCGACAACGACACGTTCGCGAACCTGTCGCCGGCCGGGCTCGCGCTGTTCGACGCGGCGGTCGATTGGGCGGCGGGGCGGCGCTGACCCGACGCGGTGCGTCGGGCGCGTTCCGCGGCGGCGAGCGTGCAGCAGATGACGGGCGCGCGCGGCACCGCCAGCGTCCATCCGCATTGAGTGCGAGAATGCGGCCTTCGGCCGGCGCGCATCGCGCCGCTCACCAGGGAACCCGTATGGACAGTCACATCGCACCGGTGGAGCTGAAGAAAGCCTACCGTCTCCTCAACCACGGCCCGACCGTGCTCGTGTCGGCCCGCCACGACGGCGTCGACAACGTGATGGCCGCCGCATGGGCGTGCGCGCTCGACTTCCTGCCGCCGAAGCTGACCGTCGTGCTCGACAAGTCCGCGAAGACGCGCGCGCTCGTCGAGCGCAGCGGCATGTTCGTGATCCAGGTACCGACGGCCGCGCAGCTGCGGCTCACGCATGCGGTCGGCAGCCACAGTCTCGCCGAGCGTCCCGACAAGCTGCGCGAAGCAGGCGTCACGCTGTTCGACGTCGACGGTCACGACCTGCCGTTCGTCGCCGGTTGCTCGGGCTGGCTCGCGTGCAAGCTGATTCCGGAGCCGCACAACCAGCAGACCTACGACCTGTTCATCGGCGAGGTGATTGGCGCGTGGTCCGACACGCGCGTGTTCCGCGACGGCCACTGGTATTTCGAATCGGCCGATCCGGCGCTGCGCAGCCTGCACTACATCGCCGGCGGCAACTTCTACGCGATCGGCGAATCGCTGCACGTCGATCCGGATCGGACGGACCCGCAGTAAGCGCCGCGGCACCACCGTTTCGTCGTCCGAAGCGCGCGATTCAGGCGCGCTTTTTCAATTCCGCGAGCATCACGTCGGCGAACGCCTGCGCGACGCGCGGCAGCGTGCGCCCGCGCTTCGCGACGAGCGCGATCGGCCGCACGAACGCCGGGTCGTCGATCGGCTTCACGACGAGGTCGGGCTCGGCGCGCACCTCGCGCGCGGTCGCCGGCAGGATCGTCACGCCGAGGCCGCCGCGCACCATCGCGACGGCCGTCATCATGTACGTCGGTTCGCACGCGATGTCGGGCGTGCAGCCGGCCGCTTGCAGCGCGCGATCGACGACGCTGCGCACGCTCGTGCCCTGTGCGGTCAGCACGAGCGGCACGGCCGCGACGTCGGCGGTGCGCACGCGCCGCTTGCGCGCGAGCGGATGATCGTTCGGGCATACGGCGACGAGCCGGTCCGCGCCCGCATACAGCACGTCCAGCGACGCGTCGAACGCATCGCCGCCGGTCAGCCCGAGATCGGCTTCCTCGTTGCGCACCAGCGCGGTGACGAGGCTCGCGACGCCGTCGCGAATGTCGAAGCCCGCGCGCGGCACGTCGCGCCGAAACGACTGGATCAGCTCCGGCAGCAGGCTCGACGCGAAAGTCGGCAGGCACGCGAGCCGCACCGTGCCGCTCGCGCCTTCGCCGAGCGCGCGCGCATCGCGCAGCACGCGTTCCATGTCGTCGAGCGAGCGCTGCAGCAGCGGCAGCAGCTCGCGCCCCGTCTGCGTGAGCGCGACGCTGCGACTGTTGCGGTCGAACAGCCGCGCGCCGACGATGTCCTCGAGCCGGCGGATCTGCACGGTCAGCGCCGGCTGCGACAGATGCAGCCGCGCGGCCGCCCGCGTGAAGTTCCCGGCGTGCGCGACGGTGACGAATGCGCGAATGTCGCGAAGATTCAGATCCATAACGGTTCGTGATTGCTGCGATCAAATCATTTCAATTGTGCTATTGCTGCGCCGACCTTACGCTCGTCTCCAACAAAAGACAAGGTAGGAGACACCGATGCTGCCGTTACTCGGGCTGGGCACGATCGTCGTGCTGCTGGCCGCGATCCTGTCCAGACGCATGTCGCCGCTCGTCGCGCTGATCGTCGTGCCGATCGCGGCGTCGCTGATCGGCGGCTTCGGGCTGCACACCAGCAAATTCGTGATCGACGGGCTGAAGGGCCTCGCGCCGGTGGTCGGGATGTTCGTGTTCGCGATCCTCTATTTCGGCACGATCACCGACGCGGGCACGCTCGACCCGATCATCGACCGCATCCTGCGCGCGGTCGGCACGCGGCCGACGCGGATCGTGATGGGCACGACGCTGCTCGCGCTGCTGATTCACCTCGACGGCTCGGGCGCCGTGTGCTTCCTCGTGACGATTCCCGCGGTGCTGCCGCTGTACGACCGGCTGAAGATGGACCGGCGCGTGCTGGCCGCCGCGGTATCGATGGCCGCCGGGATCAACTTCCTGCCGTGGACCGGGCCGATGATCCGCGCGTCGGCGTCGCTGCACCTGCCGGTGTCGGCGCTGTTCAATCCGCTGATTCCGGTGCAGGCGATCGGGCTCGTGTTCGTGTTCGGCGTCGCGTACTGGCTCGGCCGGCGCGAGGAGAAGCGGCTCGGCCTGTCGCGCGACGATGCGTCGATTCCGCTGCCCAAACGCGAGCTGAGCGCGGACGAGCAGGCGCTGCGCCGCCCGCACCTGTTCTGGTTCAACCTCGTGCTGACGCTCGTCGTGCTCGGCACGATGGTCGTGATGGGCGAGAAGATTCCGCCGGCGATCATGTTCATGGTCGGGCTGTGCGTCGCGCTGATGGTGAACTATCCGGACGTCGACATGCAGAGAAAGCGCATCGACGCGCATGCGCGCGCGGCGCTGATGATGGCCGGCATCCTGCTCGCGGCGGGCGTGTTCACCGGCATCATGCAGGGCAGCGGGATGCTGAAGGCGATGGCGCAGGCGGCGGTCGGCTTCGTGCCGCCGTCGATGGCCGGCCATATCCCGGTCGCGCTCGGCCTCGCGTCGATGCCGCTCAGCATGCTGTTCGATCCCGATTCGTTCTATTTCGGCGTGCTGCCGGTCATCGCGGAAGTGGCCGGCCAGCTCGGCGTGCCGGCCGTACATGTCGGGCAGGCGGCATTGCTCGGCCAGATGACGACCGGGTTCCCGGTCAGCCCGCTGACGCCCGCGACGTTCCTCGTGGTCGGCCTGTGCGGGATCGAGCTGGCCGAGCACCAGAAGTTCACGTTTCCGCTGCTGTTCGGTGCGTCGATCGTGATGACGATCGCATGCGTCGTGCTCGGCGTTTTCTGATTTTTCCCCGGTGCGCGAGCGCCGGAGGACGGTACGGACATGACAGCACAGCCAATCCACGAACGCCGCGTGCGCATCGGCGCGGGCGCCGGCTACTCGGGCGACCGGATCGAGCCCGCGGTCGAGCTGGCCGAACACGGGCAGCTCGACTACCTCGTCTTCGAATGCCTGGCCGAACGCACGATCGCGATCGCGCAGCAGACGCGGCGCAACGATCCATCGCTCGGCTACGATCCGCTGCTCGATGCGCGCATGCACGCGGTGCTGCCGGTGGCCGCGGCCAGCGGCGTACGCATCGTGTCGAACATGGGCGCCGCGAATCCGCGCGCGGCCGCGCGGCGCACCGCGCAGATCGCGCAGTCGCTCGGCATCGCGGGGCTGAAGGTCGCGGCGGTCGAAGGCGACGACGTGCTCGACGTCGTGCTGCGCGGTGCGTTCCGCTTCGAGGAGTCGGGCGACGAAGTCGCCGCGTATCGCGACCGCATTGTGTCGGCCAATGCGTATCTCGGCGCCGCGCCGATCGTCGATGCGCTCGCGGCCGGCGCGGACGTCGTGCTGACCGGGCGCGTCGCCGATCCGTCGCTGTTCGCCGCGCCGCTGATCCATGCGTTCGGCTGGCGGATGGACGACTGGGACACGCTCGGCCAGGCGACGGTCGTCGGCCATCTGCTCGAATGCGCGGGACAGGTGACGGGCGGCTATTTCGCCGACCCCGGCTACAAGGACGTGCCGAAGCTCGCGCGGCTCGGGTTTCCGATCGGCGAGGTCGCGGCCGACGGCTCGGTCGTGATCACGAAGGTGGCGCATGCGGGCGGCCGCGTGAGTGCGGCGACCTGCAAGGAACAGCTGCTGTACGAGATTCACGATCCGGCGCGTTACCTGCAGCCCGATGTCGTCGCGGATTTCACGCGGGTAGCCGTCGCCGAAGAGGCGCCTGACCGCGTGCGCGTGACGGGCGGGCGCGGCACCGCGCGCACCGATACGCTGAAGGTGTCGGTCGCATACGTCGACGGCCATATCGGCGAAGGGCAGATCTCTTATGGCGGCCCGGGGGCGCTCGCGCGGGCGCGGCTCGCGCTCGACATCGTCCGCGAGCGGCTCGCGCTGACCGGCGTGGCCGCGACCGAACTGCGCTTCGACCTGATCGGCGTCGATGCGCTGTACGGCGACGCGACGCCCGCCGTGCGCGGCGAGCCGGCCGAAGTCCGCGTGCGGGTCGCCGGCCGTGCGGCGAGCGCGGCCGAGGCCGCGCGGATCGGCAACGAAGTCGAGACGCTTTATACGAACGGGCCGGCCGGCGGCGGCGGCGCGTTTAAGTCGACGCGCGAGGTGATCGCGGTGCAGTCGGTACTGCTGCCGCGCGCGGCCGTGACGCCGTCGTTTTCCTTCGTGGAGGCCTGATGCAACTGCGTGAACTGGCGCATGCGCGCACCGGCGACAAGGGCAATACGCTGAACGTGTCGGTCATCTGCCGCGATCCGCGGCACTACGAGCACCTGCGCGCGCATCTCGATGCGGCGGCGGTGAAGGCGTGGCTCGCCGGTATCGTGCACGGCGACGTCGTGCGCTACGAGCTGCCCGCGCTCGCCGCCTTCAACTTCGTGCTGCGCGATGCGCTCGGCGGCGGCGTTACGCGCTCGCTGGCGCTCGACGCGCACGGCAAGTCGGTGAGCTTCGCGCTGCTGGCGATCGACGTGCCGGAGCCCGCGTGATCGCGTGACGGCGTTGCGTCCGGCCGGCTCGGCGATGTCGAGCTTCGTTCCATGCGCGATGTCGCCCGAGCGGGCGGCCGGGATAGAGGCGGGCGCGCGAGCTGGCGTCGAATCGCCGGTCTTCCCATCCCACCGACACATTGAACCGACCACGACAGGGATCCCGGGCGCGGGGCGGCCAAAATTTTTTGCATTGGTCTGACCAGTCCAACCTCAAGTTGCGCAGCGGGCGGCCGATAGAACGACTGCGGGCCCCATCCGACTATTCGAACACGCCGCAACCGGAGATCACTGTCATCATGCTGTCATCGATTCGCGCACGGATTCTGGCGACCTGCGTCGCCATCGTGGTCACGGCCCTCGCCGTGACCGGCGGCCTGGTCTATTACGTCGTGAAGCAGCACAACGACGAAACCATCGACCAGAACCTGAAGTCCGTGCTGGCCGGCCATGCAATCGCGATCGACGAATGGATCGCGAGCCGCGCGCAGCAGACCCAGGCGCTCGCGGATACGCTGACGGTCGGCGAAGGCGATCCGCTGCCGGCGCTGACGCTGCTCGGCAAGTCCGGCGGCTTCCAGGTGCTCACGCTCGGCCAGCCGGACCACACGGCGGTTTCCAACGTGCCGCTCGCTGCCGGTTACGATCCGACCGCGCGCCCGTGGTACAAGCAGGCGGTCGAGGCCGGCCGGCTCGTCGTCACGGCGTTGTACCTCGACGCGTCGACCGGCAAGCCGGCGTTCGCGTTCGCGGCGCCGATCATCCGCGCCGGCACGCTGAAGGGCGTGCTGGCCGCGAGCCTCTACATGGAACGCGCGAGTACGATCGTCGCATCGATGCACCCGACGCCCGCGAGCTTTGCGTTCCTGGTCGACCGAACCGGGCGTGTGATTGCGGGCGCGAAGACGGACCTGATCATGAAGCCGGCGACGCAGTTGTCGGCGGATCTGACGCCCGAGCGCCTCACGGGGCTGCAGACCGCTGCCGAGCCGGTGGCCGTCGACATCGACGGCGCGACCAAGCTGCTGCGCGCGCAGGCGATCGCCGGCACCGACTGGTCGCTCGTGATGGCGCTCGACCGCTCGGACGTGACGGCCGGCATGCGCGCCGTCGCGACGACGACGCTCATCGCGATCCTGGTCGTCGCATGCGTGGCCGCTGCGCTCGTCGGCGCGTTGACGAACGCGGCGTTCAAGCGCGTGCTGCTCGTGCGCGACGCGCTCACCGACGTCGCGAGCGGCAGCGGCGACCTGACGAAGCGGCTCGAGGCCGACGGCGCCGACGAGGCCGCACAGATCGCGCGCGCGTTCAATCTGTTCGCGGAAAAGATCAGCGCGATCCTGCTGCAGATTCGCGGCTTCAGCGAATCCGTGAGCGTGGCGAGCGCGGAGATCGCGCAGGGCAACCAGGACCTGTCGAGCCGCACCGAACATGCCGCGTCGAGCCTGCAGGAAACCGCCGCCGCGCTCGAGCAGATCGCCGGCACGGCGCGCAATTCGGCCGACTCCGCGACCCAGGTGAACCGGCTCGCGGAATCCGCATCGGGCGTCGCGGTGCGCGGCGGCGAGGTGGTGAGCCAGGTGGTCGCGACGATGGGCGAGATCACGAAGGCGTCGGGCGAAATCTCGAACATCATCGGCGTGATCGACGGCATCGCGTTCCAGACCAACATCCTCGCGCTGAATGCGGCGGTCGAGGCCGCGCGCGCGAACGAGCACGGCCGCGGCTTCGCCGTGGTCGCGGGCGAGGTGCGCACGCTCGCGCAACGCAGCGCGCAGGCGGCCAAGGAAATCAAGCAGCTGATCCAGTCGTCGGTCGAGAAGATCGAGGGCGGTTCGGGGCTCGTGCAGACGGCCGGTGCGACGATGGACGAGATCGTCGACGGTGTGCGCAGCATCAGCAGCGTGATCTCGGAAATGACGATCGCCGCGAACGAGCAGAGCACTGGGCTCGCGCAGGTCAACCAGGCGGTGTCGCAGCTCGATCACTCGACGCAGCAGAACGCCGCGCTCGTCGAGGAGTCGGCGGCGGCCGCCGCGCTGCTGCGGGAGCAGGCCGCGCAGCTCGCGGAGATGGTCGGCGAATTCAAGCTGGCCCGGCCGCAGGCGGCCGATGCGGTGGCGGCGTGAGCCCGGATGCGATGTTGGACGTAGGGTGACGGGCGGGCGCGGCCGTCGCAGATATCGGCATGACGCGCCGTCGATCGTGACGTGCTGATCGCGCAGCCGTGTCAGTCCGAGCCGAATGGCCGCTGCTCCACCGACCGGACAAGCCGACCGGCCGCTGTCCGTTGACGTCCCGCGGGGCAGGCTGATGGTGCGTGCGACAGTGTCGGCCGAAACGGTGTAAGCCGCCTTTGCGACGTCGCACCGTACGTGTACGCTACGGGTCGCGGGCCTCGCCCCGCGCGCGTGGCAGGGGGCCGCGCGCATCGAATGGATCCTGGAATGAACAACGAGATCGTCACGCCGGCCGGCGCGAGCGGCGGGGCAGGACGCCGCCGACGATTCGGGGCGGCGCGTGCCGTGCGGTCCGCCGTCGCCGTATTCGCCGTGCTCGCCGCATTGCCGCCTGCCCACGGCGCCGAACCGGCGCATCCCGAGCGGCAGCTGAATCAATTCCTCCGCGATACGTACGGGACGTGGCGCGCCGATCGCAAGGGCTGGCAGCCGGAGGCCGGCGAGTTCATCTACGCGCCGTGCGGCGGGTTGCGCGTCGCGACGCCCGACGGTCCGCGCACGCTGCTCGCGATGTGCGGAGAGACCGAGGACGCGGTGCAGAACGGCATGCCGGGAATGGATGCCGACGCGACGACGGGCACGATCGACCTGTACGTGCTGAAGCCCTCGGCGGATGGCAGTGGCCTCGAACCGGTGCTGAAGAAGACGGGCATCGCGTCCGGCACGCGCGGCGAGCCGGGCACGGTGCGCATTCAGCGGCTCGGCCCGCACCTGTTCGGTTTCGTGATCGGCGAAGCCGATTCACGTCAAGGCTATACGCAGCGCCTGCGCTCGATCTGGCTGCCGCACGGTGACGCGCTGGTGCTCGCGGCGCCGCGCCTCAACGAGGCACTCGACAATGCGGCGTCGAACGACTGCGCGAACACGCCGGCTCGCTGCGAGGACCGCCGTTTCGAGATCGCGCCCGACACGGCCGACACCGGCATCGTGTATCCGCTGATCGTGACCGAGACCGGCACGCGCGGCGACCACGCGATTCAGATGCGTTACACGGTGAAGTTCGATCCGGCACGCGGCCGCTACATCGTGCCGAAGTCGCTGCGCGAAGGGTATTGACTTCTCGTACGCACGAACGGGCGGCATCGCGCCGCCCATCCATCACACGTACAGATAGCGCACGAGGTGGAAGAACACCGGTGCGGCGAAGCAGATCGAGTCGATGCGGTCGAGCATCCCGCCGTGGCCGGCGATCATCGAGCCCCAGTCCTTCGTGCCGAGCGAGCGCTTCACCGCCGACAGCACGAGGCCGCCGACGAAGCCCGCGATCACGATCGCGAGCGAGATCCCGAACGCCGCGCCGAAGCCGAACGGCGTCACGCGATACAGCGACGCGCCGCACAGCGTCGCGAGCAGGCCGCCGCCGACGAAGCCTTCCACCGTCTTCGACGGCGACAGCCGCGGCGCGATCTTGCGGCGTCCGAACAGCTTGCCGACCACGTACTGCAGCACGTCGCTGATCTGCACGACGAACAGGAAGAAGAACAGCAGCAGCGCGTTCTGCCCCGTGTAGCGCGGAATGTCGAGGATCAGCACGGCCGGCGCATGGCTCAGCCCGTACACGCACACCATCAGCGCCCAGTTGATCTTCGCGTTGCGGCTCAGGAATTCGCGCGTGTCCTGCGTGAGCGCCGACACCAGCGACATCGCGAAGAACAGGTGCACCGGCACGAAGATCGAATACATCCCGTACCAGTTGATCGCGAGCAGCAGGTACTGCACCGGAATCGCGATGAAGAACGCGATGAACAGCGTCGTGTGGTCGCTCGCGGTGGTCGGCGTCAGCGTGATGAATTCGCGCAGCGTCAGGTACGACAGTAGCGCGAACACGCAGTACGTGACGTTGTTGCCGAGGCCGATCGCGATGACCATGATCGCGATCATCGCCCACCACGCGCGGATGCGCTGGTTCAGGTTGACGATCGTCGCGCTCGTGCCGCCGCTGCGCGCGCCGAGGATCGCGCCGATCACGGTCGCGAACGCCAGCACGCCGGTGACGCCCGCGACCAGTTCCCAGAAGAGAGTTCGCATGAAGAGGTCCGGAAAAGGAAGAGGAGGGCGCCGCGTTCAGCCGGCCGGCCGCTGCGGCGGTGCGAGCGCGACGATCGCGTCGCGCATGCGGGCGAGGAAGGCCGGCTTGTCTTCGCCGGCGCCGAGCGCTTCGTTCGCGCCGAAGTGCACCTTGCAGATCAGCGGCACGGGCCAGATCGCCCCCTTCGGCATGATCCGCTGCAGGTTCTCGAGATAGACCGGCGCGAGCGCGACGTCCGGAAACTCGGTCGCGAGATGGAACAGGCCGCTCTTGAACGGCTGCGGCAGCACGTCGGCGCCGCGCGTGCCTTCCGGGAAGATGATGATCGAGTGACCTTGCCGCAGTGCATCGCGCACCGGATCCAACGGGTCGCCGCCGCTTTGGCGGTGACGGTCGATCAGCACGACGTTCAGCAGTTTCTGCGCGATGTGGCGCTTCAGGTCGCCGCTGTCCCAGTAGTCGCGCGCCGCGACGGGCCGCACGACCGCGCGCACTTCGCGCGGCAGCGCGGCGAGGATCGCGAGCGTGTCGATGTGGCTCGTATGGTTCGAGAAGTAGATTTTCTGCGTCGGCGACGGCGGCGCCTGATGCCAGACGGGATACGCGCCGGCGACGAGCCGCACGATCGACAGCAGGAAGTCGCGCTGCCACACGTTGACGATGTTCATCGGCGCGGCGCCTCCCGCCTGCATGCGCGCGCGGCCGCGCACGCGCGGCACGCGGATTCCCGGAATGCCGGCGCGGCTGGATGCGCGCCGGACGGCCATTGTTCAAGTTTTTTCAAATTCGTGGCTGCCTGTAGCAGGGCCGCGATCATCGCCGTTCGACGGCGTGATAATCGGCTGTTGCACGAGCGCCCGTTTGCAGTTCGAACGGATTGCTGCACTTTGCGGGCCAGCGGATTATCGCGAGTTTCGGTCGGAAACGCCAGATTGCCCGGCGCACCGACGCGCGGCACGGCTTGACGCATCGAGGCCGCTCGGCGACGATTGCGACCACCTGCCGGCATCCGCCGCCGGCGGCCGCGCCGCCCGGGGCATGGCGGCGGCAAACGTGTCCGGATGTGCCGAACCGAATAAAACGATGAGCCTCTACGCACTCAAACCGAAATTCCAGAACCATCTGCGGCCGATCGCGGATTCGCTTGCCGCGCGCGGCGTCACCGCGAACCAGGTCACGCTGTTCGCGGCCGGCGGCTCGATCGTCGTCGGCGCGCTCGCGGGGCTCGGCGTGTTCGCCCGCGTGCTGTTCCTGCTGATCCCGATCTGGCTGTTCGTGCGGATGGCGCTCAACGCGATCGACGGGATGCTCGCGCGCGAACACGGTCAGAAGAGCACGCTCGGCGCGTACCTGAACGAGCTCGGCGACGTCGTGTCCGACGTCGCGCTCGTGCTGCCGTTCCTCGCGATTCCCGCGTTCGCGCCGGCAGACGTCTGGCTGTTCGCGCTGACGGCGGTCATCGTCGAA
This sequence comes from Burkholderia sp. SR8, assembly GCF_052851275.1. Lineage (NCBI taxonomy): Bacteria > Pseudomonadati > Pseudomonadota > Betaproteobacteria > Burkholderiales > Burkholderiaceae > Burkholderia > Burkholderia sp. SR8. The sequence continues at coordinate 102,773 of NZ_JAULUC010000020.1, read as the reverse complement.
TGCGCGGGGCTGATCGGTCCGCTCGCCGGCGCGACGCGCCGCTACGACGGCCCGTTCGGCAAGAGCGACCGCGCGCTCGCACTCGGTGCGTTCGCGCTGTGGATCGGCTTCGGTCTGCCGGTCGGCGGCGTCGCCGCATGGCTGTGGCGTCTGCTGATCGTGCTGTCGATCGTGACGGCGGTGCGGCGCGTGCAGGCGGGCGTCGCCGAAGCGGGCGGCTGACGGCCGGCCGCGTACGCGGCGCCGCAGCGCGACCTCGTCGCGCCGAGCGCTGTGCAGCGCGCGGCGAGCCCGGCGCGGGCGGACGGATCGCGTCGCGCCTGGCCGTCCGCGTGCGCGGCAGCGTATCGGCGCGGCGTAGCCGCACCGAAGAATTGATCCAGATCAGTTTTTCATGCAGAAAGCCCGCCGCACGGCGCGGGCTTGCGGTAGCATACGCGCCGCTCACGCGGCAGCGCATTCCGGGCGACCTGCAACGGGTCGCAGCCGGCAGCAGGCCGGTCGGCCCGGTCGTCGGCAAAAAAACGTAATTCTTGCCATTCAATCGCTACGTGCTGCATTTCCGACCGGGTTGAGTTTTTTTCGCTTCGCTGTCCCGAATTTGGTCGAGTTTTGTCCTATTTTCGAGATAGTGTGACGAATAGGCGCGTGCCGGTGCCAGGCGCGCGCAGTCCGACGAACCGGCAGCAGAAGAATCCGCCGCGTCGTGCCGATAACTAGTTTCAGGCCAGACTATTGAGGGGAAGCAGTGGGGATGTGCACTCACGGGCATAGCTGCTTTGCGCGCGCCGGTTGCGGCGCGCTTGATGACCGGATGATCTCGACGATGCGGAGCCGCGCATGAAGCCGGCCGCGTCGCTGTTCGTCCTGTCCGTCGCCGCATTCGGCGCGCTCCATGCGGCCGCGCTGTCGGCCGCGCCGATGCCGGCCGTGCCCGCGGCGGCGTCCGCGTCCGCCGCCGCGATCGCGCAGCCGCTCGCCGCGGCACCGGCTGCCGCCAGCGCGCCACCGGCCGGCCTGCCGGCGACGACCGTGCACCTGCCGTTCGCGTCGCTCGGCGCGTTCGATCCGGTGCACCTGCGCGGCGCCGACGATGCGCGCACGGTCAACGCCGGCGTGCGGCTCGACCGCGTCGTCACCGGCGCGCGGTTGCGCCTGACTTACGCGTATTCGCCGTCGCTCGTGTTTCCGATGTCGCACCTGAAGGTGTCGGTCAACGGCGAGGTGGTCGCGACCGTCCCGTTCGATGCGCCGCGCGCGGGCCGCACGGTCACGCAGGACATTCCGATCGATCCGCGCTACTTCACCGATTACAACCAGATCGGCCTGCGCCTGATCGCGCATTACACGCTCGATCACTGCGAGGACCCGGCGAACTCGGCGCTGTGGGCCGACGTGAGCCCGACGAGCGAGCTGATCCTCGACGAATCGCCGGTGCGTTTGCCGAACGATCTCGCGCTGCTGCCCGCGCCGTTCTTCGACCGGCGCGACAACGGGCTGCTGCGACTGCCGTTCGTGCTGCCGGCGTCGCCCGATTCGGCGACGCTGCGCAGCGCCGGCGTGCTCGCATCGTGGTTCGGCGCGCAGGCCGACTACCGGCAGGCGCGCTTCCCGGTCGCGGCGACGCTGCCGGCGGACGACCAGGCGGTCGTGGTCGGCACGGCCGCGACGTTGCCGGCCGGCCTCGCGCTGCCGTCGATCGACGGTCCGCTGCTCGCGATGGCCGACAACCCGGCCGCGCCGGGCCGCAAGCTGCTGATCGTGACGGGCCGCACGGCGGCCGAGGTCGACGACGCGGTCGCGACGCTCGTGCTCGGCCGCGCGGCGCTGTCGGGCCCGGCGGCGACGGTCGCGCATGTCGAGCTCGGCGCGCCGCGCAAACCGTACGATGCGCCGCGCTGGCTGCCGGTGAACCGGCCGATCGCGTTCCGCGAACTCGTGGCCGACCCGCGCGAACTCGAAGTGCGCGGCACGTCGCCCGACGCGATCCGCCTGAACCTGCGCGTGCCGGCCGATCTTCATTCGTGGAACGGCTCGGGCGTGCCGATCACGCTGCGCTACCGCTATACGGCGCCCACCGTGCAGGACAACTCGACGCTCGCCGTCGAGATCAACGACCAGCTCGTGAAGTCGTACCGGCTCGGGCCGGCCCATGCGGAAGACGCGCGCGGGCGCATGCAGCTGCCGCTGCTGGCGGTGCCGGAAGGGCGCGTGACGAGCGACGTCGACATCCCGGCGTTCCGCGTCGGCAGCGGCAACCAGCTGCAGTTCCGCTTCACGCTCGACTCGCAGAAGACGGGGCTCTGCTCGAGCACCGCGACCGAGCCGCAGCGCGCGGCGATCGACCCGGATTCGACGATCGACTTCTCGCACTTCGTCCACTACGCGCAATTGCCGAACCTCGCGTTCTTCGCGAACAGCGGCTTCCCGTTTACCCGTTTCGCCGATCTGTCGCAGACGGCCGTCGTCGTGCCCGACCGGCCGTCGCCGCAGGAGCTCGAAGCGTACCTGACGATGCTCGGCCACATGGGGCAGTGGACCGGCTTCCCGGCATTGCGCGTGCAGGTCGCGCGGCCCGGCGACGTCGCCGCGCTCGCAGGCCGCAAGGACCTGCTCGTGATCGACGGCTCGCCCGCGTCGCCGCTGCTGTCGCGCTGGCGCACGGCGCTGCCGCTGGCGATCGACCGGCAGGGCGGCACCGGCGCGACGCGCGTCGCGTTCTCGGTGAAGGAGCGCTGGCGCAACGGCGTCGGCATGGCCGACGGCGGCGCGCATATCGAACAGACGGGCCAGCTCGCGGCGCTCGCCGGCTTCGAGCTGCCGGGCAGCCACGGCCGCAGCGTCGTCGCGCTGACGGCGACCGACCAGTCGCGACTGGGCGACCTGCTCGACGTGTTCCAGAAGCCGGGCCTCGTGTCGCAGCTGCAGGGCGATCTCGCGCTGGTGCGGCCGGGGCAGGTCGACAGCCTGCGCGTCGGCGAGCCGTACGTGGTCGGTTTCGTGCCGTGGTATGCGCGCGTGTGGACGCACGCGGCGCGGCACCCGGTCGTGCTCGGCGTGGTCGGCGTCGTCGCGGGGCTGTTGCTCGCGCTCGGCGTGTTCAGCGTGCTGCAGAGAATCGCCGCGCGCCGACGGGGGATGTAACGGATGGCGTGGGCATTTGCAAGGCGACGGGCAACGCGGCCGGCGCAGCGCGTCGGCGCGACGTGGGTGCTGGCCGTTGCGGCCGCTTGTGCGGCGGCCGGGACGGCCGGCCCGGCACAGGCGGCGCAAGGCGGCGCGGCTGCCGAGGCCGGCGCGACGGATGCGCAATGCGGCGCGGCATGGCCGCGCTGGGATGCGTTCAAGCGCGACTTCGTGTCGGCCGACGGCCGCGTGATCGACGTCGGCTCGGCGGATTCGCGCACGGTATCGGAGGGGCAGGCGTATGGGCTGTTCTTCGCGCTGGTCGCGAACGACCGGCGCACGTTCGACACGATCCTCGCATGGACCGAGAACAACCTCGCGCAGGGCGACCTGAGCGCGCACCTGCCGGCGTGGCTGTGGGGACGCGCGCCGGACGGCGCGTGGCGCGTGCTCGACGCGAACGCGGCGTCGGATGCCGACCTGTGGATCGCGTACACGCTCGTCGAAGCCGGCAGGCTGTGGCGCGAGCGCAGCTACACCGCGCGCGGCGCGCTGCTCGCGAAGCGCGTGCTCGACGACGAGACGGCCAGCGTGCCGGGCCTCGGCGTCACGCTGCTGCCCGGGCCGACCGGCTTCCGGCTCGCCGACGGTCAATGGCGCGTGAACCCGAGCTATTCGCCGCCGCAGGTGATCCGCGGGCTCGCCGCGCGCCTGCCCGACGATCGGCGCTGGGCCGCGCTCGCGGCGAGCACGGGTCGCGTGCTGCTCGACACCGCGCCGAAGGGTTTTGCGCCGGACTGGGCGCTGTATCGCGCAGGCGCCGGTTTCGGCCCCGATCCGCAGACCCATGCGCAAAGCGCGTACAACGCGATTCGTGTCTACCTGTGGGCCGGCATGCTCGATCGCGCCGATCCGCTCGCCGCGCCGCTGCTCGCGCGCTTCGCGCCGTTCGCGGACTACATCGCCGCGCACGGCGCGCCGCCGGAGAAGGTCGATACGACGACCGGCGTCGCGGGCCCGAACGACGGCAACGGCGGCTTCTCCGCGGCGGCCGTGCCGTTTCTCGATGCGCGCGGCCAGCGTGCGCTCGCCGATGCGCAGGCCGCTCGCGTCGACACGCTCGCGCGGCAGTCGGCACCCGGCTATTACACGAGCGTGCTGACGCTGTTCGGCCTCGGCTGGCGCGACGGCCGCTACCGGTTCGGCGCGGACGGCTCGCTCGACGCGCGCTGGGAGGGCCGTTCATGCGCGGCCCGATGAAACGCACCGCACCGCGCGTCGCGGGATTCGCGTGGCTCGCGTCGTCCGTCTGTGCGGCGGTGCCGGCCGCGGCCGCCGTCGATGTCGCGGCCGCACCGAAAACCATTGCGCCGAAGGCCGCGCCGGCCTCGGCCTCGGCCCAGATCCCGATCCCGAGTCCGATCCCGACCGCTGCCGATCTGTCCGACGCGCGGCGCCAGCTCGCGACCGCCCGCATGTGGGGCGACAAACATCGCGACGACCTCGCGCGCGATGCGCTGCGCAAGGGGTTGCTGATCGCACCGGACGACCCGGCGCTGCTCGCCGAGCAGATGCGCGTGCTGCTGCGGCTCGGCGACGCGCAACGCGCACAGGCCGCGCTCGCGCGCCTGCAGGCACGCGCGCCCGCCGCGCCGGACACGCGGCGCGCGGCCGACGAATACCGCGTCGCGACGAGCGGCCGCGGCGAGATGGCGCAGATCCGCCTGCTCGCACGCAGCGGCCGCGCCGACGAGGCGGCCCGGCGCATCGTCGCGCTGTTTCCGAACGGCGCGCCGGCCGGCGCGCTCGGTGCCGAGTACTACCAGATCGTGTCGAACGCGCCGGGCGGCCGCGAACCGGCGATCGCCGCGCTGCGCCGCACCGTCGCGGCCGATCCTCAGGACACCAGCGCGGCGCTGGCGCTCGCGCGCTTGCTGAACCAGCGCGACAACACGCGCGCGGAAGCGAACCGGATCGCGTGGTCGCTCGCGAAGCGTGCCGACGCCGACCGCACCGAAGCGATGGCCGTGTGGCGGCGCGTGCTGCAGTCCGCCGGCGCCGACCCCGCATATCGCGATGCGCTGCACGCGTATCTCGAGCTCGTGCCGGACGACTCGGAATTCCGCGATCGCGTTGCCGCGCTCGACCGGCAGCGCGACGCGCAGCAGCGGCTCGAACGCGATCCCGACTACGTCGCGCAGCAGCGCGGCCTGCAGGCGCTCGCGCGCGGCGACCTGACCGGTGCCGATCCGCTGCTCGCGCGTGCCGCGCGAACGCGCTCGAGCGACGCCGATGCGCTCGGCGGGCTCGGGCTGCTGCGCCTGCGCGAAGGCCGGCATGACGAAGCGCGCGCGCTGTTCGCGCGGGCCGCGACGCTGTCGACGGACCAGCGCGGCAAGTGGCAGAGCCTGGCGCGCACCGCGCAGTTCTGGGGGCTGCTCGCGCAGGGCCGCGCGGCGGCGTCGGCCGGGCGCGCGCAGGATGCGGAGCGCGCGGCGCGTGCCGCGCTCGCGATGCAGCCCGACAGCCCGGACGCGAAGCTGCAGCTCGCCGATGCGTTGCTCGCGCAGCGCGACTGGGCCCGCGCGGAACCGTTGCTGCGCGAGCTGCTGGCCGCGCGTGCGCCGAACCTGTCGGCCGTACGCGACACGGCGCTGCTGTATGAAAACACCGGCCGCACGGATCGCATCGGCCCGCTGCTCGATGCGCTGCAAGGCCGCGTGACGGGCCGCGACGAGCGCCACGCGCTCGACGGGCTGCGCGCCGATCTGCTCGCGAACGAGGCGCGCGCGCTCGCGGACAAGGGCGAGCGCGGGCCGGCCGCGCAACGTTACGAAGCGGCCGTGCGCGCGGCGCCCGAGGCGCCGTGGACGCGCTTCGCGCTCGCGCGGCTGTATCGCGACATGGGGTTGCCGCAGCTCGGCCGCACGGTGATGGACGACGGGCTCGCGGCGAGCGATACGCCGGAGATGCGCTATGCGACCGCGCTGTATCGCAACTCGCTCGACGACATCGCCGGCGCCCAGGCCGCGCTCGCGGGCGTCGACGACGCGCACCGCTCGGACGGCATGCGTGCGCTCGCGCGCAAGCTCGACGCCGAACACGCGCTGGCCGACGCGCGCGGCGCGCTCGGTCGCGGCGATCGTGCGGCGTTCGCCGCGTCGCTCGCGCATGCGCAGGCAAGCGCACCGGACGATCCCGACATGCTGGCCGCGATCGGCGCGCAGTGGATCGATGCGGGCGAACCCGAACGCGGCCTCGCGCCGCTGCGCGACTGGATCGCCGCGCATCCGCGCGAGGCCGATCCCGACGTGCGGCTGCGCTATGGCGACCTGCTCGGCAGCGCGGGGCGCGACGCCACGCTCGCCGCGTGGCTCGACGCGCTGCGCCGCGAACCGGCGCTGACGCCGGCGCAGACCGCGCGCATCGAGGATCAGTCGCTGCGGCTCGTGCTGCGGCAGACGGACGACGCGATCGCGCAGCAGGACTATGCGCGTGCGCGCACGCTGCTCGATCGGGCGAGCGCAGCCGGCCGCGCGGACAAGCGCTACGCGCTGGAACTGGCCGATCTCGAACGTGCGCAGGGGCACTACGACGCCGCGCGCGACGCGCTCGCGCCGGTCGTCGCGCGCACGCCGGACGACGCCGATACGCAGCTCGCGCTCGCGCGCATCGACGAGGACAGCGGTCATCGCGCGGCCGCGCTCGCCCGCGTGCAGGCCGTGCTCGCACGCACGCCGGACGACGACGTCGACACGCGCCTGTCGGTGGTGCGCCGCCTGAGTGCGCTGCGCCGCGCGGACGAAGCCGCGCAGGTGATCGACCCGCTGCACGCCGCGTATCCGGCGCGCGCCGACGTGACGGTCGCGGCCGGCCGGGTGGCCGAGGCGCAGGGCCGCTACGACGATGCCGCGTCGCTGTACCGGCTGTCGCTGTCGCAGGAGCGGATGACGGGCGTGAGCGCGGGTCGCGACGGCCGCACGCCCGCGCAGGCCGCGTTCGCGGATCTCGAACAACGGCGCGACCCGGCGCTCGAGATCGGCTGGCTGCCCGCGTACAAGTCGGGCGACGAAGGGGTATCCGCGTACCGCGCGCAGCAGGTGCCGATCTACATGCAGATGCCGGTGCGCTACGACGGGCACGCGTTCCTGCAGCTCGACACCGTGCATCTGGACGCCGGCACGCTCGATACGAGCGACCCGAACGCGTATGCGCTGAAAACCTTCGGCACGTATGCGGCGCTCAACGCGCTCGCGGCGTCATCGCAGTCTCCGTTGAATCAGCAGGCTGCCGCGCTGATCGCGCATCCGCAGGGCGACCTGCATCAGCCGGCGACCGGTGTCGCGCTCGGCGCGGGCTACCGGAACGACGCATGGCGGATCGATCTCGGCACGTCGCCGCTCGGTTTTCCGGTGCATTACCTGGTCGGCGGCGTGCGCTACCGCTTCGACGCGGGCCCGGCGAGCTTCTCCGTGAACGCGTCGCGCCGGCCCGAGACGAGCAGCGTGCTGTCGTATGCGGGGATGCGCGACCCGTGGACGGGTGCGGTGTGGGGCGGCGTGCGGCGCGACGGCGTGAACCTGCGCGCGGCGGTCGACGTCGGCCGCGTGGACCTGTTCGCGGAACTCGGCGCGGGCGTGCTGTCCGGCCGCAACGTCGAGCGCAACGCGGAAGTGACGCTGCGCTCGGGCTTCACGGTGCCCGTGTACGAACGCGCGGCGATGAAGGTGAGCACGGGGCTCGTCGGCAATGCGTGGCACTACGCGCAGAACCTGCGCTACTACACGTACGGGCAGGGCGGGTACTACAGCCCGCAGCGCTACCTGTCGCTCGGCGTGCCGATCGAATGGGCGGGGCGGCGCGACGCGCTGTCGTGGGATCTGACCGTCACGGCCGGGATCTCGAACAGCTACGAAAAGGATTCGTTGTTCTACCCGACGCTGACGGACCAGCGCGCCGCGCAGCAGGCGGCCGGTTTCGTCTACACGGGCAGTTCGACGCGCGGCGTGTCGTTCTCGTATGGCGTGAACGGCATCGTCGAGTATCGCGTGAATCCGCACCTGAGCGTTGGCGCGCAGCTGCACGTCGACCGGTCGCACGACTACGCGCCGAGCTCGGCGCTCGTCTATCTGCGCTATGCGTTCGACGCGCGCGCGCCACGCAGCTGGCTCGTCACGCCGACGCCGGTGCGGCTTTATTCGGATTACTAGGGGAACGCGTGAATACCGAACTCGATGCCACTCGCCCCGCGCTCGGCGCCGCCGGCCTGCTGGGCCGCCTGCGCGCGCTGCTGCGCACCGGGCCGGCCGGCGGCCGCGCCGGCCCGTTGAGCCGGCTCGCGATCGACGGGCTGCCCGACGCATGGACGCAGCTGGATGCGGGCGGCCTGTACGCCGTCTACGCAGCCGCCGGCACGCCGGCGTGCGACGCGCTGGTGTGGGAGAGCGCGCGGCAGTCGCGCACGCGCGACGTGACGGTGGTGCTCGCGCGCGGGCCCGAACAGGTCGCCGCGCAGTTGCAGACCCGCGGTTTCGCGGGCGGCGCACAGCCGGCCGGCTGGCCGCGCAACCTGAACGTGCTGGCAATGCCGCCCGCGCATGCGCCGGCCGACGACGATGCCGCGACGCAGCCCGATGCCCCGCGCCGTGCGTCGCCCGGGCCGTTCGCGCGCCTCACCGGCGGGTTGCGCGCGATGAAGCGCTACGGCTTTCGCGCACGCTCCGTGTATTTCATCGAAGGCGCGCAGCGCTGGTTCAGCTGGGACGATCCGGCCGCGCTCGCGGAAGAAGGCGCCGCGCTCGCGGACTGGTGCCGCACGCACCGGATCGCGCTGGTGCTGCTGGTCGACCCGGAAATCGCGCGCACGGACGCCGGCCCGCGTACCGACGATCCGCCGCTCGTGCGCGACGCGAGCCGCGCGACGCGCAGCGGCTTTCACGGCGTGTGCACGGGCGTTGCGCAGTTGCAGCGCACGCACGGCGAACTGCTGTGGATCGTCGATTTCTGGCGCGCGGGCGACACGCTCGCGGCCGGCGAGGTACGGCCGCTGCGCTTCGCGCCGAGCGGCCGGCTCGCGGCGATCGCCGACGGCGATGCGGCCGAGCCCGCGCGCCGGATGAAGCTCGCGACCGACGAGGATCGCGTCGTCGTCAGCCGCGCGGTGCTCGACGACGGCGCCCGTGCGCCCGCCGGCTGGGAACTCGTCGACGACAACGCGGCCGTCGTCGCGGCTTGCACGCATGCGCAGGCCGCGACCGCCGTGCTGGCGTTTCGCTCGCACGCGCAGCTCGAAGCAGTGTGCGCGGCGGTCCACGCGTTGCGCCGGCAGTGCGGCGGCGCGCTGAAGATCGCGGTGGTCGAGCGCGATGTGGTGCTGCGCCAGCAGTTCGAGATGCTGGTGCTGAGCGTCGGCGCGAATCGCGTCGTCGCGCGCGACCTGCCGCTGTCGCGGATGCAGGCCGCCGTGAACGCGCTGCGCGGGCAGCTGTATGCGCGCCCCGTCGCGCCCGACTATCGTGCGGCGCTCGCGGCCGCGCTCGGCGATTCGGTGCTCGGCTACCTGCCGGTCGGCGCGTTCTGCCTGCGGATTCGCGCGGTGCTCGACCGCGGCGCCGTGCTCGCGCTGCCGCATACGCTCGCGAAGATCGCGCTGCTGCCGGGCGTGTCGCACGTCGATGCGCTGCGCCACTGCCGGCCGCGCCGCGCCGGCGACGTCGTGACGGCCGATGCCGGGCACCTGTACGTGTTCCTGTTCGCGTGCGAGCCGGCCGATGCCGACGATGCGCTCGCGCGCATCTTCGACGTGCCGGTCGAGACGCTTTCGGATCGCGTCGTGTGTCTGGGGCAGGGGAGCATCGATACGGAACTCGACGCGCTGAAGACGGAGAACCGGCGCGCGCCGATCGCCGACTACAGCGACCTGTTCGCGGCGGCACGGCCACCGGGTGCGGCAGATGTGGCGGCCGAGGCCGGTGCGGACCGCGCGCCGGGCGCACCCGCGCCGGATGCCGCGGCGCTCGCCGAAGAATCGGGTGCCGCGAACGCGGCGGCCGGCGGCCATGCGGATAGGGCATCGCAACGCGTGCACGCCGACGATGCAACGCCGGCCGCCGAAGCGCCGGCGCAGGTTGCCGCCTTTCCCGCCGCGCGTGCGCGCGGCGCCATCCGCAGCGCGATGCCGTTGCGCAAGCAGGAGGGCGCATGATCGCCGAACTCGTCATCGGATTCATCGTCGGCATCGCGATCGCGGTGCCGGTGTGGATCGTCGTGCAACACCTTGGCCTCGGCCGCGGATTCAATGCGCCGCGCGGACTGCACCGGCGCGACGCGGTGCCGTGCGAGCTGGTGCCGGTCGCGCTGCGCGGTCGCCTGCTGCCCGAAGCCGCGCGCACCGGCGAGGCGGCGCAATGAAGACGATCGCCATCACGTCGACCACGGGCGGCGCGGGCCGCACGACGCTCGCGGGCGCGCTCGCGGTGCTGCTCGCGCGTCGCGGCCGGCCGGTGGTCGCGGTCGAGCTCGACGCGCAGAACCTGATGGGCGCGACGCTCGGCCTCGACACGCTGGCCGAGCACGGGCTCGCGCACGGCCTGCTGGGCGACGAGCCGTGGCATGCGCAGACATGGCGCAATGCCGACGGCGTGCTGTTCGTGCCGTACGGGCAGGTCGACGCGGCCGGCGCCGCCGCGTGCGACGCGCGGCTCGCGGCCGATCCGGCGTGGCTGTCGCGCGCGCTCGACGAGATCGCGCTGCCGGCCGACGGCGTCGTGCTGGTCGACACCGCGCGCTACCCGTCGCCGCAGGCCGAGCAGGCGATCCGCCGTGCCGACCTGACGCTCGTCGTCGTGCCGCCGGAGCCGGCCGCATGCGCGACGGTTGCCGCGCGCCTCGACGCGCTGCGCGCCGGCGGCGGCGACCTGCAGATCGTCGTGAACCGGCTGAACCCTGCGCGCGACATGCAGCGCGATGCACTCGCGATGCTGCGGGCGGTCGCGGGGGCGGCGTCGATGCTCGAGCAGCGGATCCACGTCGACGCGGCCGTGCCCGAAACGCTCGCGCGCGGCAGCTGGATCTTCGACGACGCGCCGTATTCGCAGGCGTCGCACGACCTGAACGGCGTCGCGAACTGGGTCGACGCGTGGCTCGCGGCCGCGGCCGCCGGCCGTACGGGAGCCGCGCGATGAACGCCGCGTTCGCGTCGCGCTGGCGCGCCGCGTCCCGGCGCGCGATTGACTGGTGCGCGCGCGGGATCGGGCTGCCGGCCGAGCGCACGCTGCTCGACTGGCTCGTGCGGCTGTTCTTCCATGCGCCGCCGCCCGGCCGGCCCGACCGGGTGCGCCGCTGCGCGCGCGCGGCGTTCCTGCGGCTCGCGCACGACTGGGGCGTGCTGCAGCCGCTGAGCCCGCGCGAATGGCTGTGGCGTTCGATCGTGCGCGCGCCGCGCACGGCCGACGGCCGCCCCGCCCGCGATCCGCTCGCGTGGTTCGACACCTTCGTCGTGCCGGCCTACGTCGCGGTGCGCGCGCTCGGCGCACGCGTCGACGCGCTGCTCGCGCGCCTGCCGTGGGCGCGCTGGGGCGGCTGGCTCGATGCGCGCGCGCACGGTGTCGGCCGGCACCGCTGGCTTGCGCCGCTGCTGCTGAGCGCCGGTGCGCTGATGTGGGCGGCGGCCGGAATGTCGCCGCTGATGCCCGGCGCGCAGTTCGCGTTCTTCGCGATCGTCGCGGTGCTGGCGCTCGGGCTACGCCGGCTGCCGGGCCATCTGCCGACCCTCGCGCTCGCGTCGCTCGCGCTGCTCGCCACCGTCCGCTACGTGTGGTGGCGCACGACCCAGACGCTCGATTTCCGCAGCCCGGTCGAGGCATTCGCCGGCTATCTGCTGTACGGCGCCGAAGCCTATACGTGGATGATCCTGCTGCTCGGCTTCATCCAGACCGCATGGCCGCTCGACCGGCCGATCGTGCCGCTGCCCGACGATCCCGACAGCTGGCCGAGCGTCGACATCTACATCCCGACCTACAACGAGCCGCTGTCGGTCGTGAAGCCGACCGTATTCGCGTCGCAGAGCATCGACTGGCCCGCGGCCAGGCTGCGCGTGTACCTGCTCGACGACGGCCGGCGCCCGGAGTTCGAGGCGTTCGCGCGCGAAGCGGGCATCGGCTACCTGACGCGCGACGACAACCGCCACGCGAAGGCCGGCAACATCAACCGCGCGCTGCCGAAGACGCACGGCGAATACATCGCGATCTTCGACTGCGATCACGTGCCGACGCGCTCGTTCCTGCAGACCACGATGGGCGTGTTCCTGCGCGACCCGAAATGCGCGCTGGTGCAGACGCCGCACCATTTCTTCTCGCCCGACCCGTTCGAGCGCAACCTCGGCACGTTCCGCGAGGTGCCGAACGAGGGCAACCTGTTCTACGGGCTCGTGCAGTCGGGCAACGACCTGTGGAACGCGACGTTCTTCTGCGGATCGTGCGCGGTGCTCAAGCGCACCGGGCTGGAGGAGGTCGGCGGCGTCGCGGTCGAGACCGTGACCGAGGACGCGCACACCGCGCTCAAGCTGCATCGGCGCGGCTACACGTCGGCGTACCTGCCGACCGTGCAGGCGGCCGGCCTCGCGACCGAGAGCCTGGCGGGCCACGTGAAGCAGCGCACGCGCTGGGCGCGCGGGATGGCGCAGATCTTCCGCATCGACAACCCGTTCCTCGGGCGCGGGCTCGGCTTCATCCAGCGGATCTGCTACGGCAACGCGATGCTGCATTTCTTCTACGGAATCCCGCGGCTCGTGTTCCTGACGATTCCGCTCGCGTACCTGTTCTTCCACCTGTACTTCATCAACGCATCGTCGGTCGCGCTGGCGAGCTACGTGATTCCGTACCTGGTGCTCGCGAACGTCGCGAACTCGCGGATGCAGGGCCGCTATCGCCATTCGTTCTGGGCCGAGGTCTACGAGTCGGTGCTCGCGTGGTACATCGCGCTGCCGACCACCGTCGCGTTCTTCAGCCCGAAGCACGGCAAGTTCAACGTGACCGACAAGGGCGGCAAGATCGACGAAGGCTACGTCGACTGGTCGACGTCGAAGCCATATCTCGTGCTGTTCGCGCTGAACGTGCTCGCGATCATCGCGGGCCTGTGGCGGCTCGTGGCCGAGCAGGGCGACGAGGCGTCGACGATCCTGATCACGCTCGGCTGGACCGTGTACAACCTCGCGATGCTCGGCGCGGCGCTGGCCGTCGCGCGCGAGACGAAGCAGGTGCGCGTCACGCACCGGATCGCGATGCGCGTGCCGGCGACGCTGCTGCTCGCCGACGGGTCGACGGCCGCATGCTTCACGAGCGACTACTCGACCGGCGGCCTCGGCCTCGAAGCTGTGCCGGGCCTCACGCTCGCGGTCGGCGACATGCTGACGGTGTGCGTGACGCGCGGCGACCGCGCGTTCCCGTTCCCGGTGCACGTGAGCCGCGTGACGCCGACCCACGTCGGCGTGCGTTTCGATGCGCTGACGCTCGAACAGGAGCGCCAGCTCGTGCAGTGCACGTTCGGCCGCGCGGACGCGTGGCTCGACTGGCACGCGTCCGCGCGCACCGATACGCCGCTGCGCGGACTGAAGGAAGTGCTGCGCGTGGGCCTGGACGGTTATGTACGAATGTGGAAGGGTGCGGCGCGCGGCGTGCAGTCGATGCTGGCACCGAAGCTCGATCGCGCGCGCGACTGACGCCGCGCATCACGGAGTGGTTTAGATGACGTTCTGGAATCTGTATTTCATCCTGAAGTTCGCGCTGTTCGCGACCGGCCACCTGCAGCCGCTGTGGCTCGCGAACCTCGCGTTCGCGCTCGCACTCGCGGCGAGCGCACCGATCCGGCAGCGCGGGTGGCGCATCGTGCGGCAGCTCGTCGCGCTCGCGATCGCCGTGCCGCTGCTCGCGCGCGAACTGCATGCGCCGCCGCTCGCGCGTCTCGCGGAAGCCGCGCGCGAAGTCAGCACGTTCCGGCTCGACTACTGGATGGAGCTGCTGCCGCGCCTGTTGCCGCCGGTGCTGGTGCTGACGGTGGTCGGCGCGTTGATCGTCTATTTCATCGTCAACCGCTGGGTGCGCGTCGCGACGTTCGTGCTCGCCGTGCTGGTCGTGATGCCGCTGTGGCAAGCGGGCAGCGGCTTGATGGCGCGCGTGGTCGCGCCGCTGCCGCAACAGCAGCTCAACGCGACGGGCGGACGCTCCGATCAGCCCGAGGATCACAACGCGGCGCTCGCGACGTTCCGCGCGCAGGAGTCGCAGCGGCAGGTCGCGTTCGGCCACCTCGCCAACGATCCGGCCGCGCAGTTCGACGTGATCGTGCTGCACGTGTGCTCGCTGTCGTGGGACGACCTCGACGCCGCGAAGGTGCGCAACCACCCGATGCTGAATCACTTCGACTACCTGTTCACCAACTTCAGCACGGCCGCGAGCTACAGCGGGCCGGCCGCGATCCGCGTGCTGCGCGCGAGCTGCGGGCAGGAAGCGCATGCGGACCTGTACAAGCCCGCGCCGCAGCAGTGTCATCTGTTCTCGCAGCTCGCGTCCGCCGGCTATACGGTGCAGTCGCTGCTGAACCACGACGGCCATTTCGACAACTTCCTGCAGGTGATACACGACAACATCGGCGTGCCCGATGCGCCGATCGTGTCGAACGCGGCCGCGCCGGTCGCGATGCACGCGTTCGACGGCTCGGCGATCAAGGAGGATTACGGCACGCTCGCGAACTGGTACGCGCAGCGCGCGTCGGTGCCGGGCCCGGTCGCGCTGTACTACAACACGATCAGTCTGCACGACGGCAACCGCGTGGTCGGCAGCGCGCTGACCAGCATCGATTCGTATCCGCAGCGCGCGACGAAGCTGATGAACGATTTCGACCGGCTCGCCGACCTGATCGCGCAGTCGGGCCGGCGCGCGGTGATCGTGTTCGTGCCCGAACACGGCGCCGCGCTGCGCGGCGACAAGAACCAGGTGGCCGGCCTGCGCGAGATTCCGACGCCGCGCATCGTGCACGGGCCGGTCGGCGTGCGGCTCGTCGGCTTCGCCGGCAACCACGGCACGGCGACGGTAATCGACCAGCCGACCAGCTTCCTCGCGCTCGCGCAGCTGCTGTCGAACCTCGTGTCGAACAGCCCGTTCAAGCCGGGCGTGACGCTCGCGCAGTATGCGGCGGACCTGCCGCGCACGCGGATGGTCGGCGAGAACGAGGGCACGGTGACGATGCAGACGAGCGCAGGTTATGCGGTCAAGACTCCGGACGGCGTATGGATCGACGAACAGTAATCAACGTCGGCGAGGGCGACGACGATCGCCTGTCGCAACCGAACGACGTGCTCGGTCTCGCGCGGCACCTGCCCGCGCTGGATCCCGCACGCTATGTCGACGAGCAGGCGCGGCGCGCGTTCGTCGCGTCGCTCGACCGCTGGCCGGTGCTCGCGAAGCTGATGGGTTTGAAGCGGTAAACGCACGAAGGCCGGCGTGCATGCCGGCCTTCGCGTGTCGATGAACGGACCGATCTACTGCGCGCGGCGCTCCGGCTGGCGCGTCCATTCGTCTTCCTCGCCCGGCACCTTGCCGAAGGTCTGCGCGGCCCATGCGTTGCGGGCTGCTTCGATCTTCGCGCGCTCGCTCGACACGAAGTTCCACTCGATGAATCGCTCGCCCGGCAGGTGCGCACCGCCGAGCAGCATCACGCGTGCGCCGTTGGCGCTCGCGAACGCGACGGTCGCGCCGGGTTCGAGCACGGCCATCGTCGCGGGGGCGAGCGGCGTGCCGTCGATCGTGAGGTCGCCGTCGACGAGATACACGCCGCGTTCGTCGTGTTCCGCGTCGAGCGCGAGCCGGCCGCCCGCCGCGAATTCCGCATACGCATACAGCGTCGGCGAGAACACTTCGACGGGCGACGTGAGCCCGAATGCAGTGCCCGCGATCACGCGCACGCTGGCGCCGTCGCGCGTGAACGACGGCAGCGTGTCGGCCGCATGATGCGCGAACGCCGGTGCGGTGTCCTCGTGCTCGACCGGCAGCGCGACCCAGGTCTGGATGCCGTGCACCGGTTGCTCATGCGGGCGGTCCTCGTCGGGCGAACGCTCCGAGTGGACGATGCCGCGGCCGGCCGTCATCCAGTTCACGTCGCCGGGCACGATCTTCTGGCGATAGCCGAGACTGTCGTGATGCATCAGCGTGCCGTCGAACAGGTAGGTGACGGTCGCGAGCCCGATGTGCGGATGCGGCAGCACGTCGATGCCGCGGCCGGGCGGCAGCACGGCCGGCCCCATCTCGTCGAAGAAGATGAACGGGCCGACGAGGCGCGCGGCGCGCGCCGGCAGCACGCGGCGCACGACGAGGTTGCCGATGTCGCTCTCGCGCGGCGTGAGCAGGGTCTTGATCGATGCGGACATGATGGGCTTTCTGGGGGTGGGGGGCGATGCGTCAGGCAATGGCCGTGTCGATCGCGATCGGGTGCGTGAGGATCTTGTGGACCGGGCACGCGTTCGCGATCTGCAGCAGGCGTTCGCGCTGCTCGTCCGACAGGTCGCCGTCGAGCGTGATGCGGCGCACGATCGTGCTGCCTGCGCTGCCCGCTTCGTGCGCGAGCTTCACGTGCACCTCCGCGAGCGGCCAGCCCTTGCGCTGCGCGTACATCTTCAGCGTGATCGCGGTGCAAGCGCCGAGGCTCGACAACAGCAGCGCGACGGGCGTCGGCGCGGTGTCGCCGCCGCCGAGCGCCGCCGGTTCGTCGGCGCGCCACTGATGGACGCCGTCGGTGAAATGGACCAGGTAATCGACGGAGCCGATGCTCGCTTCGACGGTGAGTTCGCTCATTGCAGTTCCATGTGGGGAAGGGGTGGGGCGGCGGCCGGCCGTGGCCGCGCATGCCTGCACGTTACGGTTCGAGCAGGCGCTGCAGCCGCAGTTCCTCGAAATCCAGCTCGGATTCTATGCGGTGCAGCACCGCATCGTCGACCCGGCCGTCGCGATGCAGGTCGAGCAGCGCATTGCGCGACACGCTGACCAGTTCGAGCTCGACCCGCAGCATCCGCGCGCGCACGTCCGCGGGTTCCGCGCCGTCGCGATGCGCGCGTTCGTTGAACGCGACGCGGTTCCGGTATTCGGCCAGCAGCCGGTCGAGCGATGCGCGTTCGAGGCTCGAGCCGCGCTGCTCGCGCGCATCGAGCTCGGCCAGCGCCGCGCCGAACGTGTGCGCGCGCACCGCATGCTCGGACATCGTGTGCCGCGCGGCCGGGCGCAGCTTCATCACGCGGATCAGCGGCGCGAGCGTGCCGCCCTGGACGACCAGCGTCGCGATGATCAGCAGGAACGTGCTGAACAGGATCAGGTCGCGCCCGGGGAAGTTCGCGGGCAGCGCGATCGCGGCCGCGAGGCTCACGACGCCGCGCATGCCCGACCAGCCGAGCACGACGGCCTCGCGCCACGACCACGGCGCATGGCCCGCGCGCCGCGCACGCAGCCGGCCCGGCAGCCACATCGCGACGAACACCCAGGCGAGCCGCGCGGCGATCGCGGCGGCGGTGGCCGGCAGCGCGACGCGCAGGCCGGCCATCAGCACCGCGCCTTCATGGTTCACGCCCGCGAGGATCGCGTGCAGCGCGAGGCCGATCAGGATGAACACCAGCGCATCGAGCACGAACACGATCGCTTCCCACGTCGCCTTCGCCTTGATCCGCATGTCGGCGCCGAACACGCGATGCTGGCGCACGCCGAGCACGAGGCCGCAGGTGACGACCGACAGCACGCCCGAACCGTGCACGGCTTCGGCGATCCCGTAGCTGCCCCATGCCATCGCGAACGTGACGACGATGCCGAGCATCGGTTCGCGCAGGCGCTGCAGCACCCAGCACATCGCATGGCCGCACGCGAGCCCGACCGCGATGCCGATCAGCGTGAGCGAGAAGAACAGGCCGGTCGCGCTGGCGGTCGTAATCGTGACGGCGAGCGCGGCCGACACGGCCATCTGGTACAGCAGCAGACCCGACGCGTCGTTGACGAGGCTTTCGCCTTCGAGCACCGCGACGAGTCGCGCGGGCAGCGGATGGCGCTGCAGGATCGCCTTCGCGGCGACCGCGTCGGGCGGCGACACGATCGCGCCGAGCGTGAAGCACGCGGCCCACGGCAATGCCGGATTCGCCGCATGCACGACGAGCGCGACCGCGACCGTCGTGAACGCGACCGCGCCGAGCGCGAGCGACGCGATCGACCCGAGCTCGTGCCGGAATTCCTTCCACGCGGTATAGAAGCCGCTCGACATCAGCAGCGGCGGCAGCACGGCCGCGAGCAGCAGCGCCGGATCCATGTCGGGCGCGCGCTTGCCCGCGACGGCCACCACGCAGCCGCCGAGCAGCAGCACGACGGCCGGCGGAATCGACACGCGTTCGGCGAGCCACGTGAGCGCGCCCGCGCCGCAGATCAACAGCAGCAGATAGTGGAACAGCTCGACGTTGCTCATGCGCGGCGCAGCGGTGGATGCCGCATCACGACGGCTTGCGTTCGTGCGTGCTGCCGCCCGGCAGCGCGCCGAACATGTGCTGGCTGCACTTCGCGTCGCGCCACGCGGCGTGCAGCCGGTGGCCCGCGAGCATGCGCCGCGCGACTGGCAGGATCTGCTCGCCGGCCAGCATGCCGAGCAGGCCGGTGAGCGCGATGATCGGCGGCGCGGGCGAGTTCACGCCGATCGCGCCGTAGATGGCACCGGCGAGAACGCCGGCGAGCAGCGAGAAGACATACGGTTTCATGGTGGTGCGCCTCGTGATGGCCGAGCGGCACCGGAACGGCACCGTCAAAGTGTTGAAAGCGTATCGGGTTTGCGTGAAGAAAAAAAGAGCGGGCGAGTCCGAACCTCCGTCGTTTCCGGAATCGCATCGATTCCGTTTCTTGGGTGTTCGCGCCGCGCGTTTGCGGATTAAATATTTCGAGCCGGATTGCGATCCGGCGCGACGTACCTCGGGCTCCTCCCGTTCTGACGGTCGAGGCAGGCCTCCCTTTTTCCGTTCACAGGATTTGATGCGCGATGAGCAACCCGAAACTTGAAGTACTGACTCCGCAGAACAGCCAGCTGATCTTCATCGACCAGCAGCCGCAGATGGCGTTCGGCGTGCAGTCGATCGATCGTCAGACGCTGAAGAACAACGTCGTCGGGCTCGCGAAGGCGGCAAAGGCGTTCAGCATCCCGACCACGATCACGACGGTCGAGACGGAGAGCTTCTCCGGTCACACGTTCCCCGAACTGCTCGACGTATTCCCGAACCAGAAGCTGCTCGAACGTACGTCGATGAATTCGTGGGACGACCAGAAGGTGCGCGACGCGCTGGCCGCGAATGGCCGCAGGAAGGTCGTCGTGTCGGGCCTGTGGACCGAAGTCTGCAATACGACGTTCGCGCTGTGCGCGATGCTCGAAGGCGACTACGAGATCTACATGGTCGCCGACGCCTCGGGCGGCACGTCGCAGGCCGCGCACGACTTCGCGATGCAGCGGATGGTGCAGGCGGGCGTCGTGCCCGTCACGTGGCAGCAGGTCGTGCTCGAGTGGCAGCGCGACTGGGCGCGCCGCGACACGTACGACGCGGTGATGGCGCTCGTGAAGGAGCATTCGGGCGCGTACGGGATGGGCGTCGACTACGCGTACACGATGGTGCACAAGGCCGCACAGCGCACCGCGACGCCGCACGAGTCGATCCCGGCCGTCCCGGCGAAGTAACGCCGCGCCGCGCGATCGCCACGGCCAGCGGTGTGCCGGGCGGCGCCGCGCGGCCTGCTCAGACCGCGGGCAGCGCCCACGGCGCATGCGCGAAGCGTTCGGCGAGGAAGTCGAGCAGCACCGTCACGCGCGCGGCGCGCAGCATGCCGGGTGGCGTGACTAGGTTCACGTTGATGTCGGCGATTTTCCAGTCGCACATCACTTCCTCGAGCGCGCCGCGCTGCAGTTCGTCCCACACGAGGAACTCGGGCTGCAGCGCGAGGCCGTGGCCGGCGACGAGCGCGGGCAGGATCACGTCGGCGTTGTTCGTGCGAATGCGGCCGTGCACGTTCACACCGAAATCCTCGCCGGATGCCGGGTGGCGAAACCGCCAATGATCGGGCGTCGGCAGGTTCGTGTACGTGAGGCACACGTGCTGTTCGATGTCGCGCGGATGCGCAGGCCGGCCGTGCCGGTCGAGATACGCGGGCGATGCGACGAGCGGCCGGCGCACCGCGCACAGACGGCGTGAACGCAGCGACGAATCGTTCAGTTCGGCGATGCGGATCGCGGCGTCGAAGCCGCCGGACACGATGTCGACGATGTGGTCGGTCAGCACGAGGTCGATGTCGACGCGCGGATAGCGCTCGAGAAACGCGGGCAGCACCGGCGACAGATGGCGCAGCCCGAACGACATCGGCGCGTTCACGCGCACGAGGCCGTGCGGTTCGAGCGCCTGCGCGGACGCTTCGTTCTCGATCAGTTCGGCATCGGCGAGCAGGCGGATCGCGCGATCGCGCAGCAGTTCGCCGGTCGGCGTGAGCGACAGCCTGCGCGACGTGCGGTACAGCAGCATCGCGCCGAGACGCTTTTCGAGGCGTGCGATGGCCTTCGACACGGTCGGTTGCGACACGCCGAGCGTTTCCGCGGCTTTCGCGAACGAACCGGTCTCCGCGACGCGCGCAAAGATGGCCCAGGCTTCGAGATCAGGAAGATGTTGCATGGTCGGACAGGATGACGGGGAAGCGAAGTGGATGCGAAGGCGGCGAAGCATGCGGCCGATGCGATGCGGGTCATTCTAATCCGGCCGGGGAGAAAAATCGTTATGGAATCTTATCTATCGTCGCTGGCGGCCGGCGTGCTGATCGGCGTCGTGTACAGCGTGATCAAGGTGCGCTCGCCGGCACCGCCGCTGATCGCGCTGATCGGCCTCGCCGGCATGCTGGTCGGCGCCCGGGCCGTCGGGCTCGTGCGTCACTGGCTCGGCTTCTGACTGCATCGAGAACATGTGAATGAGCGCAACCGATACTCAACCGGATCTGATCCTGCACAACGGGCGCATCACGACGCTCGACCGTGCGAACCCCGTCGCTGCCGCGGTCGCGATCAAGGACGGCCGCTTCGTCGCGGTCGGCCGCAACGCCGACGTGATGCCGCTCGCCGGCCGGGCGACGAAGGTCGTCGACCTCGACGGCCGCACCGTGCTGCCGGGCCTCACCGACAATCACACGCACGTGATACGCGGCGGCCTGAACTACAACATGGAACTGCGCTGGGACGGCGTGCGCTCGCTCGCCGTCGCAATGCAGATGCTCAAACAGCAGGTCGCGATCACGCCGGCGCCGCAGTGGGTGCGCGTGGTCGGCGGCTTCACCGAACACCAGTTCGCCGAGAAGCGGCTGCCGACGATCGACGAGCTCAATGCGGTCGCGCCCGATACGCCGGTGTTCATCCTGCACCTGTACGACCGCGCGCTGCTGAACGCGGCCGCGCTGCGCGTCGTCGGCTATACGAAGGACACGCCGGAGCCGCCGGGCGGCACGATCCTGCGTGACGGCGCGGGCAACCCGACGGGCCTGCTGCTCGCGAATCCGAACGCGACGATCCTGTACGCGACGCTCGCGAAGGGGCCGAAGCTGCCGTTCGAGTATCAATGCAACTCGACGCGCCACTTCATGCGCGAGCTGAACCGGCTCGGCGTGACCGGCGTGATCGACGCGGGCGGCGGCTCGCAGAATTACCCGGACGATTACGAGGTGATCCGCAAGCTGCACGATGCGGGCGAGATGACGATCCGCATCGCGTACAACCTGTTCACGCAGAAGCCGAACGCGGAGAAGGAAGACTTCGTGAACTGGACGAAGAGCGTCAAGTATCACGACGGCACCGATTACTTCCGCAACAACGGCGCGGGCGAGATGCTGGTGTTTTCGGCGGCCGACTTCGAGGACTTTCGCGTCGCGCGTCCCGATCTGCCCGCGCAGATGGAGGACGATCTCGAAGGCGTCGTGCGCGTGCTCGCGCAGAACCGCTGGCCGTGGCGCATGCACGCAACGTATGACGAAACCATCAGCCGCGCGCTCGACGTGTTCGAGAAGGTGAACAAGGACATTCCGCTCGAGGGGCTGAACTGGTTCTTCGATCATGCGGAAACGATCTCCGAGAAGTCGATGGACCGCATCGCCGCGCTCGGCGGCGGCGTCGCGGTGCAGCACCGGATGGCGTACCAGGGCGAGTACTTCGTAGAGCGCTACGGCGCGCAGGCGGCCGAGGCGACGCCGCCGGTCGCGAAGATGCTCGGCAAGGGGTTGAAGGTGTCGGCCGGCACCGACGCGACGCGCGTTGCTTCGTACAACCCATGGGTGTCGCTCGCGTGGCTCGTGACGGGCAAGACGGTCGGCGGGATGCGCCTGTATCCGCAGCGCAATCTGCTCGACCGCGAAACCGCGCTGCGGATGTGGACCGAGTACGTGACGTGGTTCTCGAACGAAGAGGGCAAGAAAGGACGCATCGCGGTCGGGCAACTGGCCGACCTGATGGTCCCCGATCGCGATTTCTTCAGCTGCGCGGAGGACGATATCGCGGACACGACAGCCTTGCTGACGGTGGTCGGCGGGCGGATCGTGTGGGGCGCCGGACCGTTCGCGTCGCACGACGCGCCGATTCCGCCGGCGATGCCGGACTGGTCGCCGGTGCGTGCATACGGCGGCTATGGCGGCTGGGGTGCGACGCAGCGTGACGGCGCACCGCTGCAACGGGCTGCTGCGGCCGCCGCCGCCGGATGCGGCTGTTCGACCGCGTGCGGCGTGCACGGTCACGCGCACGCAGGCGCGTGGGGCCGTGCGTTGCCGACGTCGGACGCGAAGGGCTTCTGGGGCGCGTTCGGCTGTTCGTGCTGGGCGGTCTGACATGACGACGCACACCGTTTACGGCAACCCGGCATGGATTCGCGCACTGCTGGCGCAGCCGTGGGTTTTGCCGCTCGTGCGTCTCGCGCTCGTTTCAGCCTATCTGATCGGCGGCGTCGCGAAGGCGCTCGATTTCAACGGCGCGGTCGCCGAACAGGCGCATTTCGGCTTGCAGCCGGCCGCGCTGTGGGCGGCACTCGCGATCGCGGTCGAGATCGCCGGCTCGCTGTGCGTAGTGTTTCGCCGCTTCACGTGGCTCGGCGCGGGCAGCCTCGGCATGCTGACGCTCGTCGCGATGATCGTCGCGAACGATTTCTGGCACCGCTCGGGCGTCGACCATTTCATGGCGCTGAACAGCTTTTTCGAGCATCTCGGGCTGATCGCGGCACTCGTGCTCGCGACCGTGCTCGACGATGCGCGGCAACCGGCCGATGCTAACCGCTCCATTCGATGACAATGCAACTATCAGGAAATCCAGTAATGAAATCCATTCG
Source organism: Burkholderia sp. SR8 (assembly GCF_052851275.1). Classification (NCBI taxonomy): domain Bacteria; kingdom Pseudomonadati; phylum Pseudomonadota; class Betaproteobacteria; order Burkholderiales; family Burkholderiaceae; genus Burkholderia; species Burkholderia sp. SR8. The sequence continues at coordinate 79,255 of NZ_JAULUC010000020.1, read as the reverse complement.
TTCCGTGCTGCTCGCCGCGATGATCGCGGGCGGCTTGGCTATCGCGCCGGTCGCGTACGCGAAAACGCCGCTGACGAAGGCCGTCGCGACACCGGCGGTTGCCGTCGGTCCGCAATACGACACGACACACGTGTGCGTCGCGCCGGAAGACTTCGACCGCTTCACCGACAGCTTCGTCGCGACGTTCGGCGGCAAGAAGTCGAAGCAGGGCGTGTTCCAGGTCACGCCGACGCCGAGCCAGACGATGTCGCAGCTCGTGCTGACGCCGGTCGGCACGATCTCGGTGTTCGGCTTCAAGACGCCGATTCCGTATCCGTTCTGCGCGGAACGCACCGGTTACCTCGTGAACGACATGGACGCCGCGGTGAAGTCCGCACGCACGCACGGCGCCGACGTGATCGTCGACACGTTCCCCGATCCGATCGGGCGCGACGCGATCGTCAGCTGGCCGGGCGGCGTGAACATGCAGCTGTACTGGCATACGCAGGCGCCGAACTACGACGCGCTGCAGACGGTGCCGGAAAACCGCGTGTACGTGTCGCCGGATCGCGCGGATGCGCTGGTGCGCAACTTCGTCGCGTTCTCGCACGGCAAGGTCGTGTCGGATGTGCGGAATGCGCCGGGCGTCGAGATCGGCCGTCCGAACGACACGTACCGCCGGATCCGCATCGAATCGGGCTTCGGCAAGATGACGGTGTTCGTGACGGACGGCCATCTGCCGTATCCGTTCGGACGCGAGATGACGGGCTACGAAGTCGCCGATCTGGCCGCGACGCTGAAGCAGGCGCAAGCAGCGGGCGTGAGCGTGCTCGTGCCGCCATTCGCGTCGGACGGACGCGATGCGGCGCTCGTGCAGTTCCCGGGCGGCTACGTTGCCGAGATCCACGCGAGCGCGGCACGATGAAGCACGAGGACACGATCCTTGCCGCGGTCGCCGGCTTCGTCGACACGCTGAGCTTCGTCGCGCTGTTCGGGCTGTTCACCGCGCACGTGACGGGCAACTTCGTGCTGATCGGCGCGGGCCTCGCGGGCTTCGGCCAGGGCATCGTGCTGAAGCTGAGCGTGTTTCCCGCGTTCGTGTGCGGCGTGATCGCGGCGAGCCTGATCGCGCGGTCGATGTCCGGGCGGCCGGCGTGGCAGGGCGCGCGCACGCTGCATACGGTGCAGGCCGTGCTGCTGCTCGGCTTCTGCGCGGCCGGCGTGTGGGCGACGCCCGTCACGCAGTCGGACAGCCTGCCGGTGCTGGTGGCCGGCGTCGTCGGCACGTTCGCGATGGGCGTGCAGAACGCGCATCCGCGCGTGATCGCACGCGCGGGCGGCGTGCCGAACACGGTGATGACGGGCAACGTGACGCAGGCGATTCTCGATGCAGTGGACCTGCTGTCGCGCGGTACGGCCGACAGCGTGCGTGCGACCGCGCGGGCGCGCTTCGGCAAGATGCTGCCGGCGATCGTTGCGTTCGCGCTCGGTGCGGCGTGCGGGGCGATTGGGTTCCGCTACGTTGGATTCCTCGCGTTGCTGATCCCCGTTGGCGCGCTCGCGACGCTTGCGCTGTGTGCGGCGCAAGCGGCCGGGACTGCCTCGCAGGAGCGCGCATGACCGCGACCGGGCAGGGGCGACACTGCGCTGGCGGCTTCGAGCGGGCTGCATGCGTATCGATAATCGCGGGATTGTTGCTCGCGGGCGCGGGCGCTGATGCGGTGGCCGCAGAAACGGCCGGTGCGTCGACGTCGATGCCGAACCCGATGCAAGGGCGCGAGTCGGCTTCGGCTGCGTCATCGTTTTCGATTTCGGCGCCGGTATCGACGCCGGCATCAGCATCGCCGACGACATTACCAACGACATCGACATCGACATCGGCTTCGACATCGGCATCGGAGTCGGCATCGGAATCGGCACCGGCACCGGCATCGGCACCGGCACCGGCATCGGCACCGGCACCGGCGTCGACATCGGCTTCGGCATCCCGAACGACACCGCCACCCACGCCCACCACCGCATCAACCTGCACGGCGAAGCGCCCCGCGGTGCTGTTCAACCGCTGGCAGGAAAACTGGTCAGTGCTCGCCAACCCATGCGTGCCGCGCCAGCCGCTCGACGGGCTGAAATACATCCCGCTCGGCAACGATCCGTCTTCCTATCTGTCGCTCGGCGTGAACCTGCGCGAGCGGCTCGAAACCAACGACGCACCGCTGTTCGGCATCGGCTCCGCGCAATCGGATACGTACGTGATCCAGCGCATCGAAGTGCACGCCGACGCACATCTCGGCCAGCACTGGCAGTTCTTCGCGCAATTGCAGGACGCGCGCGCATTCGGCAAGAACACGGTATCGCCCGTCGACAAGAACCCGCTCGATCTCGAACAGGCGTTCGCGACCTACACGGGCGCGCTCGGCGGCGGCACGTTCAAGTTCCGCGTCGGCCGGCAGGAGATGGCGTTCGACCTGCAGCGTTTCATTGCCACGCGCGACGGCCCGAACGTGCGGCAGGCGTTCGACGCGGTGTGGGCCGACTACGAATACGGCAAGTGGCGCTTCATCGGCTACGCGACGCAACCGGTGCAGAACCGCAACGCGTCCGATTTCGACGACGTGTCGAACCGCGATCTGACGTTCAGCGGCGTTCGCTTCGAGCGGCAGTCGGTCGGGCCGGGCGACCTGTCCGGCTACTGGTCGCGCTACAACCGCAGCCACGCGCGCTTCCTCGACGCGAGCGGTCCCGAGCATCGCGACGTGTGGGACGTTCGCTACACGGGCACGCACGGCCGCTTCGACTGGGATCTCGAAACGATGCTGCAGACCGGCACCGTCGGCAACAACACGATTGCCGCATGGGCGGTCGGCTCGATTGCAGGCTACAAGCTCGACGCGCCGTGGTCGCCGCGCATCGCGCTGCAGGTCGACGCGGCATCGGGCGACCGGCATCCGCACGACGGCCGCGTCGGCACGTTCAATCCGCTGTTTCCGAACGGCTATTACTTCACGCTCGCCGGCTACACGAGCTACGCGAACCTGATCCACGTGAAGCCGTCGGTGACGCTGAAGCCGTCGGCGAACCTGTCGTTGCTCGGCGCGCTCGGCTTCCAGTGGCGCGAGACGACCGGCGACGCGATCTATCAGCAGCCGAACGTCGCGGTGCCGGGCACGGCGGGCAAGGGCGGGTTGTGGACGGGGATGTACGTGCAGCTGCGCGCGGACTGGACGATCGCCGCGAACCTGATCGGCGCGGTCGAGGCCGTGCACTTCCAGGTCGGCGACGCGATCCGGCAGGCGGGCGGGCACAACGCGGACTACGTCGGCGTCGAGCTGAAATACGGATGGTGACGCAGCCGCACGGCGCCGTGCGCGGATGAAAAAAGAGCGGCCCCGCGGGGCCGCTCGTCGTTCGAGCGAGCCGGCAACCTGCGCGGCCCGTTCGCGATCGCGATGCGCTTACAGGTTCGGCGACAGCACGAGCGCGTTCGTCAGGTCGCCCATCGGCTGCGCGCCGTTCGCCTTCAGCGCATCGTCGCGCTGCTGCAGACCGGCGAGACGCGGCAGCGAGAAGCGGCGCGTGATGAAGCGCAGGATCGAACCGGTGTCGTACTGCGTGTGGTCCACGAAGCCCTTCTTCGCGTACGGCGACACGATCAGTGCCGGGATGCGCGTGCCGGGGCCCCAGCGATCGCCGGTCGGCGGCGCCGCATGATCCCAGAAGCCGCCGTTTTCGTCGTACGTGACGATGACGACCATGTTCTTCCACTGCGGGCTGGCCTGCAGGTGCGCGATCACGTCCGCGATGTGCTGGTCGCCGGACGTGACGTCCGTGTAGCCCGGGTGCTCGTTCAGGTTGCCCTGCGGCTTGTAGAACGCGACTTGCGGCAGCGTGCCTGCATCGATCGCCTTGATGAACTCGGCGCCGTTCGCGCCGCCGTCGAGCAGGTGCTGCGCGCGGCTCGCGGTGCCCGGCGCCTGGTTCGCGAAGTAGTTGAACGGCTGGTGGTGCGGCTGGAAGTTCGGCGTCGACAGATCGGCGCCGTAGATCACGTTCGACGTGCCGTTCTGGCTCGCCTGCAGCGCCTGGCCCCACGCGCCGCCGTACCATGCCCACGACACGCCGGCGTTGGTCATCAGGTCGCCGATGTTGGTGGCCGTCTGCGGCGGCATCGTCGACGGGTTCGCGGGGTCGGCGAGCAGCGGGTCGCCGCCTGCGGCTGCCTTGTTGCCGCTCGGCTGGTACGCCGGCTGCATCGTGTTGACGCCGTAGAAATCCGGCGTCAGCGCGCCGTCGTTGACGAACTTCGGCGGGCCGCTCAGCGCGGAGGCCGGCGAGTTCGTCGCGACCTTCAGCGACTTGCCGTCGGCGTTCAGCACTGCGATCTTGCCGGCGGCCGGGCTCTTGTCGGCGTTCGCGTAGAACGGCGCGCATGCGCAGATCAGGTACTGGTGGTTCAGGAACGAGCCGCCGAACGCGCCCATGAAGAAGTTGTCGGCCAGCACGTACTGCTGCGCGACCTTCCACAGCGGCAGCTTCGACGGATCCGCCGTGTAGTGGCCCATCGTCAGGCCGCCCGCATCGGTCCACGCGGCATACATGTCGTTCTTGCCGCCGTCGATCTGCATCTGGTCCTGGTAGAAGCGGTGCACGATGTCGCGCGTCGCGATGCTCATCGACTGGTTGAAGCCGTTCGGATCGTCGATCGCGAACGGTGCGTTCGGCAGGTTCGCCGTCATCGCTTCGGTCACCGCCGGCGTGATGCCGGTCGCGGTCAGGCCGCCCCAGATCTTCGGCAGCGTCGCCATCGTCGAGCCGTCGCGATCCTTCTGCACCGAATTCGCAGCGGTCGCGTTCTGCAGACCGTTCGCGCCCGGGAAGTTGCCGTACAGGTTGTCGAAGCTGCGGTTTTCCGCGTAGATCACGACGACGTTCTTGACGGCCGACAGGCCCTGCTGCGTGACATCGTCGCCGCCGCAGGCGGTCAGGCCGAGCGCGGCCGCGAGCGCGATCGGTGTGTAGCGAATCCAGGCGTGCTTCTTCATGCGATGTTCTCTCTCTTCGTCGTTGGTCGCGTGTGGGAACCGCGGTGGCGTAGGGCCGGTGCCCGGGCTTCGGGGTGCCAACCGGCTGCGCGCATTATCTGGAACCGATTTGACAGGCGGGTGTAGGGGCGCTTTCAATTGACTGTCGGTCGAACGTCATCCAACGGTCACGCAACTGACATAAGCTCCGGCCGATTGCCCACCGCTACAAGAAGAACGACGATGCACAGCCTCCTGAAATCCTTCGCGTCCGCGCGATCGCTGATCCCCGCCGCGGCAACGCTGGCGCTCATGGGCGGACTCGCGGCGCTCGCCGGTTGCGACGCGCAGCCCGGCGCGACCGCGCCGGTCGCGTCCATCGTGCCGGCGGCGCAGGCCGCGCCCGCGGCCCCGGCGGTCGCGCCGGCCGGCCAGCCGCAGACGCGCGCGCAGGTGTTCGAGGGCGTGAAGCAGATGACGGCACTCGGCAAGCAGTTGTTCTTCGATCCGTCGCTGTCCGGCTCCGGCAAGCTCGCGTGCGCGTCGTGCCACAGCGCCGAGCATGCGTTCGGGCCGCCGAACGCGCTGTCGGTGCAACTCGGCGGCGACGATATGCACCGGACCGGCTTTCGCGCGGTGCCGTCGCTGAAGTACCTGCGCGGCATCCCGCCGTTCAGCGAGCATTTCCACGATTCGCCGGACGAAGGCGACGAAAGCATCGATGCAGGGCCGACCGGCGGCCTGACCTGGGACGGCCGCGTCGACACGCGCGATGCGCAGGCGCGCATTCCGCTCACGTCGCCGTTCGAGATGAGCAGCTCGCCGGCCCGCGTCGCGAAGGCGGTTCGTGCCGCGCCGTATGCCGATGCATTCCGCAAGGCTTTCGGCGACAAGGTGCTCGGCGACGACCAGGCGACGTTCGGCGCGGTGCTGCGCGCGCTCGACGCGTTCCAGCAACAGCCGGCGCTGTTCGATCCGTACACGAGCAAGTACGACGCGTACCTGGCCGGCCGCGCGCAGCTCACGCCCGCGGAGCTGCACGGGCTGCAGCTGTTCAACGACGAGAAGAAGGGCAACTGCGCGAGCTGCCACGTGAGCCAGCGCACGCTCGAAGGCGGCCCGCCGCAGTTCAGCGACTTCGGCCTGATCGCGATCGCGGTGCCGCGCAACCGCGCGCTGCCGGTCAATCGCGACCCGCGCTTTCACGATCTCGGCGCGTGCGGCCCCGAGCGCACCGACCTGAAGGGCCGCGACGAATTCTGCGGACTGTTCCGCACGCCGTCGCTGCGCAACGTCGCACTGCGCAAGACGTTCTTCCACAACGGCGTCTATCACTCGCTCGAGGACGTGATGCGTTTCTACGCGGAGCGCGACATCCATCCGGAAAAGTTCTATCCGGTCGTGCACGGCAAGGTGCAGCTGTACGACGATCTGCCGAAGCGCTACTGGCCGAACATCAACCGCGAGCCGCCGTTCGACCGCAAGCGCGGCGATGCGCCGGCGCTGAACGCCGCGGAGATCAAGGACGTGATCGCGTTCCTGAACACGCTGACCGACGGATATCAACCGGCGGCCACGTCGGCGGCGCGCTAGCGCGCGATCCTTGCGGCACGCATGCTATGCTCGCTCGCTGACGGCGTGGTGCGGGCCGGAGCGCCGGCCGCCGGTTCGCCGGCCGCGCGCCGCGCCGTTCGATCGAACATCCAAGGAGAACAACACATGTCGATGCGTGCATCCCTTTCCATCGTCACGCGCGTGCTGGCCGGCGCCGCGTGCGCAGCCACGATGCTGCCCGCCCACGCGCAAAGCAACCTGGGCTTCCTGAACGACACGCCGCTCACCTATTTCAGCAAGGCCGATCGCGCGTCGCTGACGCAGGCCGTCGCGCAGGCGCGCGACGAAGGCAAGGACGGCGAGACCACGACGTGGCAGAGCAGCGGCCGCGGCACGCAGATCGATGCGAAGCTCACGCCGTCGACGTCCGAGAACGACGGCAAGACCTGCCGCGAGATCGCGACCGAAATCGCCGCGAAGGGCCAGACGATGACGCTCAAGCCGGTGTTCTGCAAGACCGCCGCGGGCAAGTGGCAGCTGCAGAAGCGCTGAGCACGCGCGCGATGAAGCGCAGCGGTGCGTCGCGCACGGTGTCGTGCGGCGTCGTGATCCTCGACGGCGCCGGCCGCGTGTTCCTCGCACATGCGACGGACACCACGCACTGGGACATCCCGAAGGGGCAGGGCGAGCCCGGCGAGACGCCGACCGACGCGGCGCTGCGCGAGTTGCGCGAGGAAACCGGCATCGAGTTCGACGCCGCGCGACTGCTCGATCTCGGCCGCTTCGCGTACCGTCACGACAAGGACCTGCACCTGTTCGCGGTACAGGTCGCGGACGACGAGATCGATCCCGCGCACTGCACGTGCACGTCGCTGTTTCCGAGCCGCCGCGACGGCTCACTGATTCCCGAGATGGACGCGTATCGCTGGACGGCGCCTGCCGACGTCGACGCATATGCGAGCCGCAGCCTCGCGCGGCTGTTCCGCACGACGCTGTCGCTCGCGGACCTGCATCGGCGGCTGGCGGGGGAATGAGCGTAGCCAGCCTCGGCAGCCCGCAACGATTTCCGCACACGCAATAAAAAACGGCCCGAAGGCCGTTTTTTTTATCGTCGCGCGACGTGCACCTCACGGCCGCCGTCGCGCGCGCAGCGGCCGTCAGGCCGGCTTGCCCCAGCTGTCGCGCAGCCCGACGATCCGGTTGAACACCGGCTTGCCCGGCTTCGAATCGACGCGGTCCGCGACGAAGTAGCCGTGACGCTCGAACTGCAGGCGCGTTTCCGGTGCGACGTCGCCGGCGCCCGGTTCGACGTACGCGTGCGTGATCTTCTTCGAGTCCGGGTTCAGCGCATCGAGGAAGTTCGCGCCGCCCGCGTCCGGGTGCGGCTCCTTGAACAGCCGGTCGTAGATGCGCACTTCGGCCGCCTGCGCATGCTTCGCACTGACCCAGTGGATGTTGCCCTTGACCTTGTAGTTGTTCGCGCCTTCGGTGCCCGACTTGCTGTCCGGGAAGTAGTTGCAGTGCACGGCCGTCACGTTGCCGTCGGCGTCCTTGTCGAAGCCCGTGCATTCGATCACGTAGCCGTAGCGCAGGCGCACCTTGTTGCCCGGGAACAGGCGGAAATAGCCCTTCGGCGGGTTCTCGACGAAATCTTCGCGTTCGATCCACAGCTCGCGCGAGATCGGGAACGTGCGCACGCCGCGTTCCGGGTGGTGCGGATGCACGGGCGCCGTGCACGCTTCCTCGAGGTCTTCCGGATAGTTGTCGATCACGAGCTTCAGCGGATCGAGCACGGCGACCGAGCGCGGGGCCTTGTCGTCGAGGTCGTCGCGCAGCGCGCCTTCGAACACGCTCATGTCGATCCACGAGTCGACCTTCGTCACGCCGATCCGCTCGCAGAACAGGTGGATGCTCTCCGGCGTGAAGCCGCGGCGGCGGATCCCGACGATCGTCGGCATGCGCGGGTCGTCCCAGCCTTCGACATGGCCTTCGGTGACGAGCTGCAGCAGCTTGCGCTTGCTGGTGATCGCGTACGTGAGGTTCAGGCGCGAGAATTCGATCTGTTGCGGCAGCGGACGCGTGAACACGCCGGCTTCCGCGAGCTCGTTGAGCACCCAGTCGTACAGCGGGCGGTGATCCTCGAACTCGAGCGTGCACAGCGAGTGCGTGATGCCTTCGAGCGCATCCGAGATGCAGTGCGTGTAGTCGTACATCGGATACACGCACCATGCGTCGCCGGTGCGGTAGTGGTGCGCGTAGCGGATCCGGTAGATGACCGGGTCGCGCATGTTCATGTTCGGCGACGCCATGTCGATCTTCGCGCGCAGCACATGCTCGCCTTCCTTGAACTCGCCGGCCTTCATCCGGCGGAACAGGTCGAGGTTTTCCTCGGGCGAGCGGTCGCGGAACGGCGACGGCTTGCCGCCTTCGGTCAGCGAGCCGCGGTTCGCGCGCATTTCTTCCGCGCTCTGGCTGTCGACGTACGCCTTGCCGCGCTGAATCAGCAGTTCCGCGAATTCATAGAGCTTGTCGTAGTAGTCGCTCGCGAAGTACTGGTGATCGACTGCATCCTTGCGCCAGTCGAAGCCGAGCCAGCGCACCGCATCGACGATCGAGTCGACGTATTCGACGCTTTCCTTTTCCGGGTTCGTGTCGTCGAAGCGCAGGTGGCACACGCCGCCGTAGTCGCGCGCGACGCTGAAGTTCAGGCAGATGCTCTTCGCGTGCCCGATGTGCAGATAGCCGTTCGGCTCGGGCGGAAAGCGCGTCTCGACGCGGCCGCCCCATTTGCCGGTGCGGTTGTCGTCGTCGATGATGTTGCGGATGAAATTGGAAGCCGCGGGGGCGTCGTTACGTTCGGTGCTCATGCGGTTGGCGTCAGGTTGTGTCGGCGCGTCGCGCCGGTTTAATCCTGCAATTCTACCTGAGCGGGGTCGGTACCGCGCGGGTCGCCGCGCCGGGCGGGACCGCTCGCGATGCGCAGCGCAATATCTCCATAGTGTGTCGGCTGTAACACGACGTAAATCGGATTGCTCCCCGTGTTCGGCTTTTTCTATGATGGCCTTACCGATTCAATGCCGCCATTCGCAATTTTTGCCTGGCGGGAGGACGCAAACAATCATGATGAAGAAGACCACTTTTCTCGTTCGTACCGCAGTCATCGTCGCGGCCCTGTCGCAGCTCGGCGCATGTGCGATGACGCATACCCAGCGTAATGCCGGTATCGGCGCGGCCGCAGGCGGCGCGCTCGGCTACCTGATCACGGGCGGCCCGGTCGGCACGGTGGCCGGCGCAGCGGCCGGCGGCCTCGTCGGCGCCGGCGTGCGCTGAACGCAGCCGGCGCGCGTGAGCGCCGGCCGGTCGCGACGGTGTTCGTCACGCGTCGCTTCCGGATGATTCAACGCACATCCATTCCGCGATTCGACAGGCAGCCTCAGGGAGGAGCGGGTGTGCGACACTTCGTCGACGTCCTATAACGACATTCCTCGTCGACGAAGCCTTCATGAACGACGCTCTCGTTTTCGTGTTGCCGGGCTACGGCAACTCCGGCCCGCTCCACTGGCAAAGCCGCTGGGAGCGGGCCGATCCGCGTTTCGTGCGGATCGCGATGCCCGACTGGGACCGTGCGTTCCGCAACGGCTGGTGTCTCGCGCTCGACCGCGCGGTCGAGGCCGCGCCGGGCCCGGTGACGATCGCCGCGCATAGCCTCGGCACGCTGACCACCGCATGGTGGGCGACCCGCTATGCGCGGCCGGCCGCGCTCGAGAAAGTGCGCGGCGCGCTGCTCGTCGCGTTGCCGGACCCGGGCGGGCCGGCGTTTCCCGTCGATGCACACGGCTTCGGTCCGGTGCCGTACGAGCGGCTGCCGTTTCCGACCTGCGTGGTCGCGAGCAGCGACGATCCGTACGGCTCGCTCGCGTTCGCGCGCGGTCGCGCGAACGCGTGGGGCAGCGCATTCCATGATCTCGGTGCGCGCGGCCACCTCAACGCGGACAGCGGACTCGGCGACTGGCCGCAAGCGCGTGGCTGGCTCGATGCGCTCGGGCGTCAGGCTGACGCGCTTGAGCGTTAGCTACTGGCCCGTCAGCTACTGGCCGAAAGCCGAAAGCCGAAAGCCGAAAGCCGAAAGCCGAAAGCCGAAAGCCGATAGCCGAAAGCCGATAGCCGATAGCCGATAGCCGATAGCCGATAGCCGATAGCCGATAGCCGCCGCGATCGGCGCGGCTTCGCGCGTTCGCGGCGCCGGCGGGCACGCACGTCATCCGTTGCGACCCCGCGGCACGTGTCCGGCGCATGCCGCGGCACGCGTGCGCACGCGCCGCCGCGCGCCCGCCGGCCCCGCTCAGATCGCCTGCTTCTCCTTCAGCGCCGCGATGCGCGCGTCGTCGTAGCCGAGCATGTCGCGCAGCACCTCTTCCGTCTGCGCGCCGAGCAGCGGCGGGGCGGTGCGCGCATCCGGCGGCGTCGCGCTCATCCGGATCGGATTGCGCACGAGCTTCACGTCCGCGCCGCACGGATGCGGCAACGACACCTGCATTCCGCGCGCGACCACCTGCTCGTTGTCGAACACCTCGTCGAGCTCGTTGATCGGCCCGCACGGTACGCCCGCCGCTTCGAGCGCGCCGATCCAGTCGGCCTTGCCGCGCGCCTTCACCATGTCAGCGAGGATCGGCACCAGCGTGTCGCGATGGCGCACGCGCGACGGGTTGGTCGCGAACCGTTCGTCGTCGGCCAGTTCCGGCCGGCCGCCGGCCTCGACGAACTTGCGGAACTGCCCGTCGTTGCCGACCGCGACGATGATCCAGCCGTCGCTCGTCTGGAACGTCTGGTACGGCACGATGTTCGGATGCGCGTTGCCCCAGCGCACCGGCGGCTTGCCGCTCGCGAGGAAGTTGGTGTTCATGTTCGCGAGCAGCGCGACCTGCACGTCGAGCAGCGCCATGTCGATGTACTGGCCTTCGCCCGTGCGGTCGCGGTGCGCGAGCGCGGCCAGCACCGCGATCGTCGAATAGAGGCCGGTCGCGAGATCGGCGATCGCGACGCCGGCCTTCTGCGGGCCGCCGCCCGGCTCGCTGTCGCGCTCGCCGGTGATGCTCATGAAACCGCCGATTCCCTGCACGATGAAGTCGTAGCCCGCGCGGTGCGCGTACGGGCCGGTCTGGCCGAAGCCCGTGACCGAGCAGTAGACGAGGTCCGGCTTCACCGCGCGCAGCGAGTCGTAGTCCAGCCCGTATTTCTTCAGCTGGCCGACCTTGTAGTTCTCGAGCACGACGTCGCTCTGCGCGGCGAGCTCGCGCACGATCTGCTGGCCTTCGGGCGTCGCGATGTCGACCGTCACCGAACGCTTGTTGCGGTTCGCCGCGAGGTAGTACGCGGCCTCGGCCGTATCGGCGCCGGCCGCGTCCTTCAGGTACGGCGGCCCCCAGTGGCGCGTGTCGTCGCCGGCGCCGGGGCGCTCGACCTTGATCACGTCCGCGCCGAAATCGGCAAGCGTCTGCGCGCACCACGGGCCCGCGAGCACGCGGGTGAGGTCCAGCACGCGGATATGGCTCAGGGCACCCATCGTCGAATCGTCTCCTTTCGTGGCTCGCCCGGCCGGAGCAAGGCGGATTGGCATGCCGAGCATCTTAAGGCGAATCGGCCGCGCCGGTGGCCCAGGCGGCGCGGCCGGCGCGGCGGGCCGCTGCCGTCGGGGCCGCCGATCTGTATCGTATAATCGATCGTTTAGGATATTTGCCCGCCGTGCGTCCGCGAGGACGGCCGGCGTTTGAAGCCGTCTCAGCCAGACATTCCCCGCACGCCATGAAAGCTGCCGAAATCCGCGAGAAATTCCTCAAATTCTTCGAATCGAAGGGCCACACGATCGTCCGCTCGTCGAGCCTCGTGCCCGGTAACGACCCCACGCTGATGTTCACGAACTCGGGCATGGTCCAGTTCAAGGACGTGTTCCTCGGCACGGACCAGCGCCCGTACTCGCGCGCCACGACGGCGCAGCGCAGCGTGCGCGCGGGCGGCAAGCACAACGACCTCGAGAACGTCGGCTACACGGCGCGCCACCACACGTTCTTCGAGATGCTCGGCAACTTCTCGTTCGGCGACTACTTCAAGCACGACGCGATCCGCTTCGCGTGGGAGCTGCTGACCGAGGTCTACAAGCTGCCGAAGGAAAAGCTGTGGGTCACCGTCTACCAGGAAGACGACGAGGCGTACGACATCTGGGCGAAGGAAGTCGGCGTGCCGACCGAGCGGATCATCCGGATCGGCGACAACAAGGGCGCGCGCTACGCGTCGGACAACTTCTGGACGATGGGCGACACCGGCCCGTGCGGCCCGTGTACCGAGATCTTCTACGACCACGGCCCGGACGTGTGGGGCGGCCCGCCGGGATCGCCCGAAGAAGACGGCGACCGCTACATCGAGATCTGGAACCTCGTGTTCATGCAGTTCAACCGCGACGCGCAGGGCAACATGACGCGCCTGCCGAAGCAGTCGGTCGACACCGGCATGGGCCTCGAGCGTCTCGCCGCGGTGCTGCAGCACGTGCACAGCAACTACGAGATCGACCTGTTCCAGAACCTGATCAAGGCCGCCGCGCGCGTGACCGAAATCAGCGACCTCACGAACAACTCGCTGAAGGTGATCGCCGATCACATCCGCGCGTGCTCGTTCCTAATCGTCGACGGCGTGATCCCCGGCAACGAAGGCCGCGGCTACGTGCTGCGCCGGATCGTGCGCCGCGCGATCCGTCACGGCTACAAGCTGGGCCGCAAGGGCTCGTTCTTCCACAAGCTGGTGGCCGATCTCGTCGCCGAGATGGGCGCAGCCTATCCGGAGCTGAAGGAAGCCGAACAGCGCGTGACCGACGTGCTGCGCCAGGAAGAGGAGCGCTTCTTCGAAACGATCGAGCACGGGATGTCGATCCTCGAAGCGGCGCTCGCCGACGTCGAAGCGAAGGGCGGCAAGGTGCTCGACGGCGAACTCGCGTTCAAGCTGCACGACACGTACGGCTTCCCGCTCGACCTCACGGCCGACGTGTGCCGCGAGCGCGGGATGACGGTCGACGAGCCGGCATTCGACGACGCGATGGCGCGCCAGCGCGAGCAGGCGCGCGCGGCCGGCAAGTTCAAGGCGACGCAGGGCCTCGAATACTCGGGCGCAAAGACCACCTTCCACGGTTACGAGGAAATCGCGTTCGACGACGCGAAGGTCGTCGCGCTGTATGTCGACGGTTCGGCCGTCAACGAAGTGAAGGCCGGCCAGGATGCGGTCGTCGTGCTCGATCACACGCCGTTCTACGCGGAATCGGGTGGCCAGGTCGGCGACCAGGGCGTGCTCGCGAACGCCGCGACGCGCTTCGCGGTGGCCGACACGCTGAAGGTGCAGGCCGACGTGATCGGCCACCACGGCACGCTGGAGCAGGGCACGCTGAAAGTGGGCGACGTGCTGCGCGCGGAAATCGACGCGCATCGCCGCGCGCGCACGCAGCGCAACCACTCGGCGACGCACCTGATGCACAAGGCGCTGCGCGAAGTGCTCGGCTCGCACGTGCAGCAGAAGGGTTCGCTCGTCGACGCGGAAAAGACCCGTTTCGACTTCGCGCACAACGCACCTATGACCGACGACGAAATCCGTCGCGTCGAGCAGATCGTCAACAACGAGATCCTGGCGAACGCGCCGGGCATCGTGCGCGTGATGCCGTACGACGAAGCGGTGAAGGGCGGCGCGATGGCGCTGTTCGGCGAGAAGTACGGCGATGAAGTGCGCGTGCTCGACCTCGGCTTCTCGCGCGAACTGTGCGGCGGCACGCACGTGCATCGCACCGGCGACATCGGCCTGTTCAAGATCGTCGTCGAAGGCGGCGTCGCGGCCGGCATCCGCCGGGTCGAGGCGATCACCGGCGACAACGCGGTGCGCTACGTGCAGGAACTCGACGCGCGCGTGAACGAAGCGGCGGCCGCGCTGAAGGCGCAGCCGTCGGAACTGACGCAGCGCATCGCGCAGGTGCAGGAGCAGGTGAAGTCGCTCGAGAAGGAACTGGGCGCGCTGAAGTCGAAGCTCGCATCGAGCCAGGGCGACGAGCTCGCGCAGCAGGCCGTCGAAGTCGGCGGCGTGTACGTGCTGGCTGCGACGCTCGACGGCGCGGACGCGAAGACGCTGCGCGAAACGGTCGACAAGCTGAAGGACAAGCTGAAGAACGCGGCGATCGTGCTGGCAGCCGTCGAAGGCGGCAAGGTCAGCCTGATCGCGGGTGTCACGCCGGACGCGAGCAAGAAGGTCAAGGCCGGCGAGCTCGTGAACTTCGTCGCGCAACAGGTCGGCGGCAAGGGCGGCGGCCGTCCGGACATGGCGCAGGCAGGCGGCACGGAACCGGCGAACCTGCCGGGTGCGCTCGCGGGCGTCAAGGGCTGGGTCGAAGCGCGTCTTTGATCGTCACGGCTGACGCGATGCGGTCGAGCTGAGCGCATCGCGTCCATCGCATGAAAAACGACCCGATCGGCAGGTGTGCCGGTCGGGTCGTTTCGTTTTCTGTCGGCGTGAACGATGAACCGGTGTCGGCGGCCGCCCGGGCTGCCGACTACGGCCGACTTAGACCGACACCGACGCCGACACCGGCACCGCCGCGGCCTTCGCCGCGTCGCCCGATTCCGCCGCAGCCTCGCCGAGCGCATCGCGCAGCGCGGCAAGCGCCGCCGACGCGTAACCGTGCCGCCACGCGAGCAGCGTGTCGATGCCGTCGAGTTCGGCGATCGTATGGGTCGCGACGTTGCCGGTTTCCGGCTGCAGGTCGAGCACCGACCTCGGCGCGACCGCGATGCCCGCGCCGGCCGCGACGCACGCGACGATCGCGTGATACGAGCCGAGTTCGAGCACGCGCGCCGGTTTCATCCCGTACGCCGCATACCATTGCTCGACGTATTTCCGGTACGTGCAGCCGCGCTCGAACGCGATCAGCGTCGGCAGGATCACGTCGCGCGGCGTGCGCACCGGCGGATGGCCGCGCGGCGTCAGCAGCACCAGCTCCTCGCGATAGATCGGCACCGTTTCGAACGTGTCGGGCAGCGTGTCCGGCGCCGGCGGCCGCGCGAACAGCGCGGCGTCGACCTCGAAGTCGCGCAGCCGGTCGATCAGCCAGCCCGTCGTGCCGGTCACGAGTTCCAGCGACACGTCCGGCCATGCATGGTGATAGCGCGCGAGCACGGCCGGCAGCCGGCTCGCGGCCGTGCTTTCCATCGTGCCGAGTCGCAAGCGGCCGCGCGGCGTGTCCTCGCGCACCGCGTCGCGCGCCTCGTCGGCGAGCGCGAGCAGCCGCTCCGCATACGGCAGCAGCGTGTGCCCGGCCGGTGTCAGCACGAGCCGGCGCCCGTCGCGCACGAACAGCGCCGCGCCGAGTTCCTCCTCGAGCTGCTTGATGCGCGTCGTCACGTTCGACTGCACGCGATTGAGCTTCGCCGCCGCGCGCGTCACGCCGTTCTCGCGCACGACGGCCCGGAAAATCGCCAGCGCCGCCAGATCCATGATTCTCTCCGTGAGATATGCGGATTCTTGATTATTCATTTTTCGAGAACGTTTGGTCAAGCTACGATACAGGTATTCCGATTTCCGTTCGGCCGGCGTGCAGCGCGCGGCCGTTGCCGCCATGTCCCGTTCCGATGCTCCGGGCGCCGCCGCCGCGCACCTGTCCGATGACGCCGACCGCCGCGCCCGCGTGGCCGCGCTCGCCTGCATGATCGGGCTCGCGGTCGCGCTCGGCGTCGGCCGCTTCGCGTTCACGCCGCTGCTGCCGCTGATGCTCGGCGACGGCTCGATCGGCCTGAAGGCCGGCAGCTGGCTCGCATCGGCGAACTACGCGGGCTATTTCGTCGGCGCGGTGAGTTGCGCGGCGGTGCGCGTCGCGCCCGCGCGGATGGTGCGCTTCGGGCTGGCCGCCACCGTGTTGCTGACCGCCGCGATGGGCATCGGCCATCTGCTGTCCGTCTGGCTCGTGGTGCGCTTCGTCGCGGGCGTCGTCAGCGCGTGGACGTTCGTGTTCGTGTCGCAATGGGGCCTGCGGCGGCTCACCGAGCTGCACGCGCCCGAGTGGAGCGGCGTGATCTACGCGGGGCCCGGCGTCGGCATCGTGCTGACGGGGTTGATCGGCAGCGCGCTGGCCGGTCATCGCGCGGCGCCCGGCTGGCTCGGGTTCGCGGCGTTGTCGGCGGTGCTGTCGGTCGCGATCTGGCGCACGTTCGGCAGCGCGCCGGCATCGGCATCGGCATCGGCGTCGCAGGCCGGGCTGTCCGCCGCCTCGTCGCGGCCGGCGGGGGCCGCCGCTTCGAGTGCTTCGGCGGCTTCGCACGACCCGCGCCACCGTCGCACCGATGCCGCGTGGCTCGTCGTGCTGTACGGGATGCCGGGCTTCGGCTACATCATCACCGCGACGTTCCTGCCGGTGATCGCGCGTGCCGCGCTGCCGGCCGGCTCGCCGTGGCCGGACCTGTTCTGGCCGATGTTCGGCGCGGCGCTGATCGTCGGCGCGATCGCGGCGTCGCGGCTGCCCGGCCACTGGGACAACCGGCTGCTGCTCGCGGCCGGCTGCGCGACGCAGGCGCTGGGGATCGCGGCCGGGATCGTGTGGCCGAACGCGGCCGGCTTCTCGGTCGGCAGCGCGCTGCTCGGCCTGCCGTTCACTGCGATCACGCTGTTCGCGATGCGCGAGGCGCGGCGCCTGCACGGCGAACGCGCGGCCGGCTTGATGGGCTATGCGACCGCATCTTACGGGGTCGGGCAGATCCTCGGTCCGCTCGTCGCGGCGCCGCTGACCACGCGCTTCGGGTCGTTCTCGCCGGCGTTGTGGGTCGCGGCGGCCGCATTGCTCGCCGGCGCGGCCGGCTTCGCGGCGACCGCCGCACGCGGACGTGCGCGCGGCCGAACGCAACCCTGACGTCATCGGGGCCGGATCGTCTGCGGCGCGGCCAAACTCGCTAGAATGAAGCCTTTCCCGCGCCGAGCGGGCGCGCGACGCGGCCCGCATGCTGCCGCGAGACGCCCGCAGACCTCTCATCGATGACCACCGCCGACTACCGTTTTTGCCCGCGCTGCGCGCGCCCGCTGACCGAGCGCGCCGATCCCGAACACGAAGGCGCGCGCGTGCGCCAGGTCTGCCCGGACGACGTGTGCGGCTACGTGCACTGGAACAACCCGCTGCCGGTGGTCGCCGCGATCGTCGAGCTCGACGGCAAGATCCTGCTCGCGCGCAACGCAGCCTGGCCGGAAGGGATGTTCGCGCTGATCACGGGCTTCCTCGAGAACGGCGAGACGCCCGAGGACGGCATCGCGCGCGAGGTGTTCGAGGAAACCGCGCTGAAGGCGGAGCAGGTCACGCTGGTCGGCGTCTATGAATTCATCCGCAAGAACGAGCTGATCATCGCGTACCACGTGCGCGCGTCGGGCACCGTCGCGCTGTCGCCGGAACTGCTGGAGTACCGGCTCGTCGATCCGCCGCTGTTGCGCCCGTGGCGCGCCGGCACGGGCTATGCGCTGGCCGACTGGATGCGCGCGCGCGGGCTCGATTTCGAATTCGTCGATCGAGCGGGGCAGTGACGGGCCGCCCGGCTTCCCGCCTGTCGTCCGCCGCGCCGCGCACGATCGCGACGCGGCATCCGGCCGTTCTCGCGCGTGCCGTCCCGCACGGCGGCCGTGCAACGTCCGGTTCATCGCCGTTGCGCCCTTCGTCCCTTTCGTGCTCCTGACCGCCATCGCCATGTCCGACAAGCCGCAGCCGCGTCCGCGCGACGCCTATCGCCACTTCCTGCCGATCACGACCCGCTGGATGGACAACGACGTGTACGGGCACGTGAACAACGTCGTCTACTACAGCTACTTCGACACCGTCGTGAACGCGTACCTGATCCGCGCGGGCGTGCTCGACGTCGAACACGGCCAGACGATCGGCCTCGTGGTCGAGACGCAGTGCAACTACTTCGCGCCGCTCGTGTTTCCGCAGTCGGTCGATGCGGGGCTGCGCGTCGCGAAGCTCGGCACGTCGAGCGTGCGCTACGAGATCGGATTGTTCGCGGCCGGGGAAACATCGCCGGCCGCGCAGGGGCATTTCGTGCACGTGTACGTCGATCGCGGCACGCGCCGCCCGCTGCCGCTGCCGGATGCGCTGCGCGCGGCGCTCGAGCCGCTCGCCGGCTGACGGGCGCGCGGCGGTGGCGGCGGTGCACGCGTTCGCGCTCCAGGCGTTCAACGGCCTGAGCTACGGATTGCTGCTGTTCATGCTGTCGGCCGGCCTCACGCTGATCTTCAGCGTGCAGGGCGTGCTCAACTTCGCGCATGCGAGCTTCTACATGCTCGGCGCGTACGTCGGCTACGGCATCGCCGCACGCGCGGGGTTCTGGGCCGCGCTCGTGTTCGCGCCGCCGATCGTCGGGCTGCTCGGCGCCGGCTGCGAGCGCTGGCTGCTGCGCCGCGTGCAGGCGCGCGGCGGTCACACGAATGAACTGCTGCTGACCTTCGGCCTCGCATACCTGATCGGCGAGGGGGCGAAGCTCGTATGGGGCCTCGCGCCGCTGCCGGCCCCGGTGCCGCCGCTGTTCGACGGCGCGCCCGTCGCGGTGTTCGGTCTCGCACTGCCGCGCTACCGGCTGTTCATGATGACGATGTCCGCGGCGATGCTGGTCGCGCTCGGCGCATTGCTGCGCGCGTCGCGCATCGGGCTCGTCGTGCGCGCCGCGCTCACGCACCGCGCGGCCGTCGAGGCGCTCGGCTACGACGTGCCGCGCATGATGACGGGCCTGTTCGGCGCGGGCACCGCGCTTGCCGCGCTGGCCGGCGTGATCGGCGCGCCGCTCGCGGTGATCGAACCGGCGCTGGCCGAGACCGTCGGGTCGATCGTGTTCGCGGTCGTCGTGATCGGCGGGCTCGGTTCGCTCGGCGGCGCGTTCGTCGCGTCGCTCGCGGTCGGCTTCGCGCAGACCTTCGCGGCGTCCAGCGACACGTCGCTGCGCGACTTCGCGCAATGGGCCGGTGTCGCGCTGCCCGACAGCGTTGCGGCCGTATCGATCGCGCAGCTCGCGCCGCTGGTGCCGTACCTGCTGCTCGTCGCGGTGCTGGTCGCCCGTCCGCGCGGGCTGTTCGGCGAGCGTGTCGATGGCTAGCCGCGCGTGGGCCGGCGCGCTGCGCTGGGTGCCGTTCGCCGCATGCGTCGCGCTGCCCGCGTGGCTGTGGCCGCATGGCGCGGTCCTCGGCTATCTCGCGCAGACGGCCGCGCTCGTCGTGCTCGCGCTGTCGTACAACCTGCAGCTCGGCACGACCGGGCTGCTGTCGTTCGGCCATGCCGCGTTCGCGGGCCTCGGCGCGTTCGCCGCCGCGCACTGGTTCAATCATGTCGGCGGCCCGCTGCCGTTGTTGCCGCTCGTCGGCGGCGCGGCCGGCGCGGGCTTCGGGTTCGGCGCCGGGCTGCTGGCGACACGCCGCGCGGGCACCGTGTTCGCGATGATCACGCTCGGCCTCGGCGAATGCGTCGCGGCGGCCGCGTGGAGCGTGCCCGCATGGTTCGGCGGTCTCGGCGGCGTGCCGATCGACCGCGCGAGCGGCACGCCGTTGGGCGGCTGGAATTTCGGTGCGCCGACGCAGGCCTACGCGGTGATCGCCGCGTGGTGCATCGTGTCGGCGCTGGCGATGCACGCGTTGACGCGCACGCCGCTCGCGCGGCTCGCGAACGCGGTGCGCGACAACCCGGCGCGCGTCGCCGCGCTCGGCACCGATCCGCGCCGCGTCCGGCTCGCGATGGTCACGTGCGCGTCGTTCTTCGCGGGCGTCGCGGGCACGCTCACGCTGATCGACGTCGAGGTCGCGACGCCGGACAGCGTGTCGATGGCGCGCTCGGCGACGGTGCTGATCGCCGCGGTGATCGGCGGCACCGGCACGTTCTTCGGGCCCGCGGCCGGCGCGGTGGTGCTGACCGCGCTGAGCGTCGTGGTCGCGGGCGTGTCGCGTGCGTGGGCGCTGTATCTCGGTGTGCTGTTCGTTGCAGTCGTCGTCGCCGCGCCGCGCGGCATCGCCGGCCTCGCGCAGACGCTCGCGCATGCGTTGCGCCGCGACGCGCCGGCTGCCGAGCGCTGGCGCGTGCTGTGCGGCGCCGGCGCATGCGTGTTCTGGGCCGTCGCGATCGTCTGCGCGGCCGAGCTCGGCTATGCGTGGCGCTTCGCGCAGGACGACGGTGCGGGCCTTGCATTCGGCGCGTGGGGCATCGATGCCGATGCGCCGGCCGGCTGGGCCGTTGCATGCTCGGCGGCCGGCATCGGCACGCTGCTGTGGGGCTGGCGCGCACGGCTGACGAACCACGGGCACGGCACGCACGGAGACGCGCGATGATCGGCAACGCGATCGCGCTCCACGGCATCGTGCAGCGCTTCGGTGCGCAAACGGTGCTCGACGGTATCGACCTGAGCGTGTCGGCCGGCGAGCGTCATGCGCTGATCGGGCCGAACGGCGCGGGCAAGTCGACGCTGTTCGGCGTGATTGCCGGCGCGACGCGGCCGACGCGCGGGCGCGTCGTGCTGCACGGCGTCGAGCTGCGCGGGCGCGGGCCGGTCGTCGCGAGCCGGCTCGGCATCGGCCGCAGTTTCCAGCAGACGAGCGCATTCGCGCGGCTCAGCGTGTTCGACAACCTGCGCTGCGCGGCGCTGCATGCGCCGGCCGAGCGGCGCCGCTGGTGGAACCGGCTGCGCGAGTCGGCGTCGGTCGATCGCGCGGCCGCGCGCGTGCTGCACGACATCGGTCTCGATGCGCGGCGCGATGCGCCGGCCGGCGAACTCGGCTACGCGGAACAGCGCGCGCTCGATCTCGGCATCGCGCTCGCGAGCGGCGCGCGCACGCTGTTGCTCGACGAACCGACGGCCGGCATGAACCGCGACCAGGCGGCGCGGATGATCGCGTTGATCCGCGCGATGACGCAGGGCCGCACGGTGTTGATGATCGAGCACGACATGGACGCGGTGTTCGGCTTCGCCGAGCGCATCACGGTGCTCGTGCGCGGCACGGTGGTCGCGACCGGCGCGCCGGACGCGATCCGCGCGGATCCGGCCGTGCGCGCGGCCTATCTGGGCGAGCGCACATGAGCGCGCTGCTCGACATTCGCGGGCTGCGCGCGTGGTACGGGCTGCAGCCGGTGCTCGACGGCGTCGACCTCGCACTCGCGCCGGGCGAGACACTGGCGCTGCTCGGCCGCAACGGCTCGGGCCGCTCGACGCTCGCGAAGGCCGTGATGGGGCTCGTGCGCACGGCGGGCTCGGTGCGCGTCGCCGATGTCGAATGCGCGGGCGCGCGCACGTTCGAGATTGCGCGGCGCGGCGTCGCTTACGTCGCGGAAAGCCGCGACGTGTTTCCGCTGCTGAGCGTGCGCGACAACCTGCGGCTCGGGCTGCGCGGCGTGAGCGGCGCGGCCGAACGTGCGGCGCTCGACCGGCTGCTCGCACGCTTTCCGCTGCTGGGTGCGCGTGCCGACGTGAAGGCCGGCCGGCTGTCGGGCGGCGAACAGCAGGTGCTCGCGCTGGTGCGCGCGCTCGCCGGCGGCCCGCGCGTGCTGATCGTCGACGAACCGGCCGAAGGGCTCGCGCCGCTCGCGGTCGACGCGGTCCGCGCGTGTCTGGCGGCGCTGCAGGCCGACGGCGTCGCGATCCTGCTGATCGAGCAGCGGCTGCAGCTCGCGCCGCGGCTCGCGCAGCGCGTCGCGGTGATGGGGCGGGGACGGATCGTCCACGACGGTGCGCTCGACGGCCTCGGCAGCGACGTCGTCGGCACGTGGCTGAGTGCCGGCTGAGCGCACGCACATCTCGCCGATTGTTCGGCAAACCCCGCCAGTCAATTCGTGTCGAGCCGCTTTATCGCGGCCGCGCGAACCGCGAAGATTGCCAGCAAGGCCGGTGCGCGACGCGACGCAACGCAACGCAACGCAACGCAACGCAACGCAACGCAACGCGCAGCCGGCGCCCATCCATCGAGGTCTTCCGACTGAGGAATGCAATCATGAGCAAGCTGGCAAACAAGGTAGCGATCGTCACGGGCGGTTCCAAGGGCATCGGCGCCGCCATTGCGAAGGCGCTGGCCGCCGAAGGCGCGTCGGTCGTCGTCAACTACGCGAGCAGCAAGGCCGGTGCCGACGCCGTGGTGAGCGCGATCGTCGCAGCGGGCGGCCGCGCGGTCGCCGTCGGCGGCGACGTGTCGAAGGCAGCCGATGCGCAGCGCATCGTCGACACGGCGATCGAGACCTACGGCCGTCTCGACGTGCTGGTCAACAACTCCGGCGTGTACGAATTCGCGCCGATCGAAGCGATCACCGAAGAGCACTATCGCCGGCAGTTCGACACGAACGTGTTCGGCGTGCTGCTGACGACGCAGGCGGCCGTCAAGCATCTCGGCGAAGGCGCGAGCATCATCAACATCAGCTCGGTGGTGACGAGCATCACGCCGCCGGCAAGCGCCGTGTACAGCGGCACCAAGGGCGCGGTCGACGCGATCACCGGCGTGCTCGCGCTGGAACTCGGCCCGCGCAAGATCCGCGTGAACGCGATCAACCCGGGGATGGTCGTGACCGAAGGCACGCACAGCGCGGGCATCATCGGTTCGGATCTCGACAAGCAGGTGCAGAGCCAGACGCCGCTCGGCCGCCTCGGCGAGCCGGACGACATCGCGTCGGTCGCCGTGTTCCTCGCATCGGACGATGCGCGCTGGCTGACCGGCGAGCGCCTCGTCGCGAGCGGCGGGCTGCACTGATCGCGCAAGCCGGCGTGCGCCGCTACGCGATCATCGCGAGCGCGTTCGCGCCGACGTGCCAGCGCAGGCTCTCGACGACGAGCGCATGATCGCGTTCGTCGTCGAGCCCCGCGATCGTCATCGCGCCGACGATCGCACCGCCGGCGAGCCGCAACGGCACGCCGCCGCCGTCGAGCGCATAGTCGGCGTCCGACAATCCCTGCGACTGCAACGACCAGCCGGCGCGGCGAAAGCGCGCGCCGACCTCGAGCGAGCTCGCGCCGAAGCGCAACACCGTATTCTGCCGGCGGCGGATCGCGTCGCTGTGGTGCGCGCCGCTGCCGTCGCGCGCGCAGTAGAACAGCGGTGCCGCTTCGCCGACGATGCCGACCGCGATCGGCAGCCCGCGTCGCGAAGCGAGATTGATCGCGATGTCGCCGAGCCGGCGCGCGACGTCCGCATCGAAGTGCGCCAGCATCGGAACCGACGCCGTATCGCCGAAGGGCGCGGGTGCGAAGCGCGGGAAGGTAGTCGCCATGGCTGCTCCGTGTCGTCGCAACTGCGGTTCGTGTGCACGCCGGGCGTCGCGCCAACGGTCGATCGCCCGGCGCATCGATGCGTCAACGCATCGACACGTCAACGCTTCGGTGCCGCATCGAGCATCCATTCGTGCGCGGGATCGTTCTTGAACGCCCACGCGCGGCTCGGTCCGGCCATCACGTTCAGGTAGTACAGGTTGTAGCCATGCGGCGCGACCACCGGGTGATAGCCGCGCGGCACCATCACGACGTCGTGGTTCTCCACCGCGCACGCTTCGTCGAGACTGCGATCGTCCGTGTACACGCGCTGGAACGCGAAGCCCTGCGGCGGATCGATCCGGTGGTAATAGGTTTCCTCGAGCGACGTTTCGTCGGGCGCCGCGTCGCGATCGTGCTTGTGCGGCGGGTAGCTGCTCGAGTGGCTCGCGGGCGTGATCACTTCGACGACGAGCAGCCGGTCCGCGGCCGGGTTGTCGCCCATCAGGATGTCGCACACGTAGCGCGTGTTGGTGCCTTGCCCGCGCACCGCGCGGCGCATCCGTTCGCCGTCGAGGCGCTGCACGCGCTTGTCGCCGCTTGCGTACGGCGCGGTGCACAGCGCGACTTCGGCGTCGCGCGTCGCAACCAGCGTGACGGTCTTGCCGCCCGGCACGTACAGCGCGTCCGGCGAGACTTCCTCGAACACGCTGTCGCGCTTGCCGAGCGCATCGTAGGTTTCGCCGTCGACTTCGGCGCGCACCGTGCCCGTCAGCACGACCACGCACAGTTCGCGCGTACCCGTCTCGACCGTTTCGGTGTCGCCGGCCTTCAGGCGCAGCGCGCGAAAGCCGACGTGTTGCCAGCCGGCCGACTCCGGCGTGACGTTGCAGATTTCGCGCTCGGGCGATGCCTTGACCAGCAGGGGAGA
This sequence comes from Burkholderia sp. SR8, assembly GCF_052851275.1. Lineage (NCBI taxonomy): Bacteria > Pseudomonadati > Pseudomonadota > Betaproteobacteria > Burkholderiales > Burkholderiaceae > Burkholderia > Burkholderia sp. SR8. Next base: position 54,521 of record NZ_JAULUC010000020.1, on the reverse strand, counting down.
AATCGTCATGGAGTGAAGCTCCTCGATGAGATGACGGCGCTCAAACAATCGAGCGCTCAGGCGTTTAGGCGCTCAAGCGGTCGACGATCGCGCGCAGCGACTCGTAGCCCTTCTTCGCATACTGATAGCTCGGTGCGACGGCCGGATCCTGCTCGGCCTCGACGACGAGCCAGCCTTCGTAGCCGGCGTCCTTCAGCGTGCGCAGCGTCGCCTCGTAATCGAGCGCGCCGTCGCCGGGCACCGTGAAGGTGCCGTTGATCACGCCGTTCAGGAAGCTCCAGCCGCCGTTGCGCGCCTGCGTGACGACCTGCGGACGCACGTCCTTGCAGTGCACGTGCACGACGCGCGCCACATGCTTCTTCAACAGCGCGACCGGATCGGCCGCGCCGCCGAAATACGCGTGACCGGTGTCGAACAGCAGAAACACCTTCGCGGGATCGGTCAGCGCCATCAGCCGGTCGACGTCCGCAGGCGACTCGACGTAGGCGCCCATGTGGTGATGGTAGGCGAGCTTGATCCCGTACGTGTCGAGCAGGTGCGCACCGAACGCGTCGAGGCGCGCCGCATAGCGCTGCCACGTTTCGTCGTCGACGAAGCGCGGCCGCTTCGCGACCGGCGTGTCGATGCTGCCCTGGATCGTGCCCGCGCATTCGCCGTATACGACCACCTTCACGTCGTTGTACTGCAGCTTCGTCATGTGCGCGCGGCAACGCTCGATCTCGGCGGCGACCGCGTCGGCATCGCTCATGCCCGGCGCGACTTCCGCTAGGAATCCCGAATACCAGCCGGATACGCACACGAGCCCGAACTCGGCGAGCTTCGCCTTCAGCTCGGGGCCCGTCTTCGGAAACTTGTTGCCGAGCTCGAAGCCCGCGTAGCCGATCTCGGCGCCTTCCTTCAGCGCCGTCTCGAGCGGCGTCTCGCCGCCGAGCGACGGCAGGTCGTCGTTCATCCACGACAGGGGATTGATACCGATGCGAACGTTCCAGCTCATGGCGTGTTTCCTGGGTTCGAATGTTGTTGTGTCGGCGCGGCCGATCGAAAGGGCGGATCAGCGCCGCTGCCGGGTTTTCTCGTCGAGATAGGCGTGGTGCGCGCGCTCGACGCCGGCGCGCGCGGACACCTGCGGCACCGCGACTTCCCACCATGCGCCGCCGTCTTCAGTCGTGCGCTGATGCGTCGTGTCGATCACGAGCACCTGGCTCGTCTTCGCCGCCCGCGCGCGCTTCATCTCGTGGCGCAGCTCGGCGACGTCGCGCACGTGCACGGCTTCGGCGCCCATCGCACGCGCATGCATCGCGAAGTCGATCGTCGAGCGTTCGCCGCCTTCGGGCACGCAGTCGTCGAGCATGTTGTTGAAGCTCGCGCCGCCGCAGTTCAGTTGCAGCCGCTCGATGCAGCCGTAGCCGCGGTTGTCGAGGATCACGACGATGATCTTGCGGCCGAGCAGCACCGACGTCGCGAGTTCCGCGTTGAGCATCATGTACGAGCCGTCGCCGACGATCACGATCACTTCGCGCTCGGGTCGCGCGAGCTTCGCGCCGAGGCCGCCCGCGACCTCGTAGCCCATGCACGAATACGCATAGTCCATGTGATAGTTGCCGGGCACGCCGCTGCGCCACAGCTTGTGCAGTTCGGCCGGCAGCGTGCCGGCCGCGCACACGACGAGATCGTCGCGCGCGCTGTCGCGCCCCGCGTCGGCCGCGGAGTCGCGCACCGCGCCGATCACTTCCGCGTCGTACGGCAGCGTGTCCTGCGGCACGCGCGTGGTCAGCTCGGTTACGCGCGCGTTCCACGCGGCGGCCTGGTCGCGGTTCGCGGCCGTCCATGACGCATCGGCCTGCCAGCCCGCGAGCGCGGCCGACAACTGGCCGAGGCCCGTGCGCGCATCGGCGATCAGTTGCCGGCCGCGCTTCTTGCCCGCATCGAACGGCTGCACGTTCAGGCTCAGCAGCGTCGCGTGGCCGAACAGCGCATGCGAGCCGGTCGTGAAGTCCTGCAGCCGCGTGCCGACCGCGAACACCACGTCGGCCTGCGCGGCCGCGCGGTTCGCGGCGGGCGAGCCCGTCACGCCGATCGATCCGAGGTTCAGCGGGTGGTCCCACGCGAGGCTGCCCTTGCCGGCCTGCGATTCGGCGACCGGCACGCCGTGCGTGTCCGCGAACGCGCGCAGCGCGTCCCACGCCTGGCTGTACAGCACGCCGCCGCCGGCAACGATCAGCGGCTTCTTCGCGGCCTTCAGCACGTCGAGCGCATCGGCGAGCTCGAGCGCGTCGGCCGGCGGCCGGCGCATCCGGATCACCGGCGGCGCGAAGAAATCCTCGGGCCAGTCGTACGCGAACGTCTGCACGTCCTGCGGCAGCGCGAGACACACGGGCCCGCATTGCGCGGGATCGGTCATCACCTGGATCGCGCGCGGCAGCGCGACGAGCAGCTGTTCGGGCGACGTGATCCGGTCGAAGTAGCGCGTGACCGGCCGGAAGCAGTCGTTCGCGCTGACGTCGCCTTGTTCGAAATCCTCGACCTGCTGCAGCACCGGGTCGGGCAGGCGCGACACGAACACGTCGCCGGGCAGCAGCAACAGCGGCAGCCGGCCGACGTGCGCGAGCGCGGCGGAAGTCAGCATGTTGGTCGCCCCGGGGCCGATGCTCGACGTCGCGGCCATCATCCGCTGGCGGAAATTCGCCTTCGCGAACGCGACGGCCGCATTCGCCATTCCTTGCTCGTTGTGCGCGCGGAACGTCGGCAGCCGGTGCTTCTCGGCGTGCAGCGCTTCGCCGAGCCCGGCCACGTTGCCGTGGCCGAAGATCGCGAACACGCCGCCGCAGTACGGCAGGATTTCGGTGCGGCCGTCCGGCTGGACGACTTCGGCGCGCAGGGCGGCCAGGTAGCGCACGAGCGCCTGGCTGACGGTCAGTCTCACGGTGGTGGTCATCGTCTGTCGATCAGGAAGAGTCGGGGAGTCGTCACGGACACGGGCATTGCGCGGCAGGCATCACGCGGCGGCAACGGCACGTGCCGCGGCACGGCGGCCGAGCCACGCATCGACCAGCTGCGCGAAATTGCCGGCGACTTCGTCGATCAGCGCCTGGTCGTCGATCCGGCCGGCGAGCCATTTCAGCGACGCGTCGGCCCACAGCGTGCGCCCGACCATGAAGCCCTTGACGATCGGGTTCGTCGCCGAGCGGAAGCTGTCGACGAGATACTGCAGCGGCTGGTTCAGCCCGAGGATCACGGCGCCGCGGCAGTGCGGATCGCGCTCGGCCACGAGCGTCTCGAGCCGCGCCCAGCCGTCGGCGCTCATCGGCGCGAGCTTCCACCACTCGGGCATCACGCCGAGGTTGTAGAAGCGGGCGACCGTGCGCAGCACCGCGTCGTCCTCGGTGCCGGCCGGCGTGACCGCGCGCGGCGGAATGATTTCGAGCAGCAGCTCGTTGCCGCTCGCCCGCGTCGCTTCCCACAGCTCCAGCACGCGCTGCTCCTGCGCGACGCGCAGGTCGACGTCGTCGTCCGGGTGGTAGTGCACGAGGCACTTCACCACCTGTTCGGTCGGCCAGTGCGTGAGCGACGAGCCGACCGAGCGCGTGTCGTCGAAGCAGAGCGGACGCGAGCCCGGCAGCTCGACCGGGCGGCCGACCCACCAGCCGCGGCCGGTGGCCGACGCGAGCGCGTCGCGGCCGTACGCGCCGCCGTCGACGAGCACGCCGACGTGGCCTTCGATATGGCGATCGCGCTCGACCTGTTCGGCCGCACGCACGAGCAGGCGCTTGAGCGTCTTGATCCGCGCTTCGTCCGCGCCGGCCTGCACGGCGAGCTCGTAGAACTGGCTGCGATGGTCGAACGCCATCACGCACAGGTCGTTCCATTCGCGGCGCGGTACCGTCACGCGATGCAGGTGCGCGAGCGTGCGATCGGCGTCGACCTGCGGATTGCGGCTGCCGCCGAACCAGTGCGCGAGCTCGGCCGGCGTCGGCATCGCGGCCGAACACGCGTGGCGCGACACGACGATCGCGCCGCACGCATTTGCGATCCGCGTCGCTTCGGCCCAGTCGCGCCCGCGCAGCAGCCCGGACAGCAGGCCCGACAGGAATGCGTCGCCCGCGCCGAGCACGTTCAGCACTTCGACGCGTTCGCCGTGGAAGGTCTGCGCGTCTTCGATGCGCGCGGGGATGTCGCGCTCGATCACGCAGCAGCCGAGCGCGCCGCGCTTGACCACCAGCACCGCGTTGCTCGCCCGGCGCACGGCCTGCAGCGACGCGATCAGGTCGTGCGGCACGCCGCCCGCGATCAGGAATTCCTCCTCGGTGCCGACCAGCAGGTCGAACTCGCCGAGCACCTGCTGCAACTGGCGCGTGACCTGCGCATCCGGCACGTAACGGTTCTCGCCCGCGCCGCGCGCGGTCAGCCCCCACAGCACCGGCCGGTAGTCGATGTCGAGAATCCGCACGACACCGTGGCGGCGCGCGTAGCCGAGCGCGGTCAGCGACGCTTCGCGGGTGGCCGGCGTCGACAGGTGGGTCCCGGTGATCGCGAGCGCGCGGCAGCCGGCGATGAAGTCCTCGCGGATCTCGTCGGCGCGCACGGCCATGTCCGCGCAGTTCTCGCGCACGAACAGCAGCGGGAACGTGTCGCGATCCTTCAGCCCGAGCAGCACGAGCGCGGTCTGGCGCTCCGGGTCGGCCTGCAGCTGGCTCGTGTCGCAGCCTTCGCGCTCGAGCGTCTCGCGCACGAAGCGGCCCATCTGCTCGTCGCCGACGCGCGAAATCATCGCGGTCTTCAGCCCGAGCCGGGCGACGCCGAACGCGACGTTGCCCGACGAGCCGCCGAGGTACATCTGGAAGCTGCGCGCATCCTCCAGGCGGCTGCCGTACTGCTGCGCGTAGAGGTCCACGGCGACGCGGCCGAGGCAGGCGAGATCGATGGGGCGGTCAGTCGGAAAGTTCAACGGGCTCATATCACGTATCACGCTCGCGGCCGGCGGTCGGCGTTGCCGGCGGATTGGGGGACCGATCCGGCGACGATGCTTCGTCACCTGCGCGGCACGACGCACACGCGCCTGCCGCAACGAATCGGGCTACGGAACGCAGTCTAGGCGTTTTGGAAATCCAGTTCCCTAGGTGAAATCACGTAGAAATAAATTTCCAAATTTTCGAGGAAGTGATCTACAGTTTCATCCGGATGCTTCAGTCCGTATCGGACTCGGCGCCGGCGGCGCGCAAAGCGCCGTTTTCCGCCCCCCGGAGATGAGGAGACAGAGTGATCATGAAGACCAAGCTGATGGCCGCCGCGGCCGCCGCGATCCTGGCCATGCCGCTCGCGCATGCCGAGAAGATCGGCGTGACGATGGCATCGTTCGACGACACGTTCCTGACGATCCTGCGCAACAGCATCGCCGATTCCGCGAAGAAGGACGGCGCGACCGTGCAGATCGAGGACGGCGGCAACGACGTCGGCAAGCAGTTGAGCCAGGTCCAGAACATGATCGCGCAGAAGGTGGACGCGATCATCGTGAATGCGGTCGATACCGACGCGACGCCGAAGATCACCAAGATGGTGACCGCCGCGAAGATCCCGCTCGTCTACGTGAACCGCAAGCCCGTCGATTTCGACAAGCTGCCGGCCGGCGTCGCGGTGGTCGCGTCCGACGAGAAGCAGTCGGGCACGCTGCAGGCGCGCCAGGTGTGCAAGCTGCTCGGCGGCAAGGGCGACATCCTCGTGCTGATGGGCGAGCTGTCGAACGAGTCGGCGCGCGCGCGCACGAAGGACATCGAGGACGTGATCGCGACGAAGGACTGCTCCGGCATGAAGATCGTCGACAAGCGCGAAGGCAAGTGGAGCCGCACGCAAGGGCAGGACATCACGATGAACTGGCTGAGTTCCGGCACGAAGTTCGACGCGATCATCTCGAACAACGACGAGATGGCGATCGGCGCGATCAACGCGCTGAAGGCTGCGCGCAAGCTGACGCCGAAGACGGTCGTCGCGGGCATCGACGCGACGCCGGACGGGCTCGCCGCGATGAAGAGCGGCGACCTGAAGGTGTCCGTCTATCAGAACGCGTCCGGGCAGGGCGCACAGGCCGTCGCGACCGCGCTGAAGCTCGCGAAGAAGCAGCCGGTCGACCGCTACGTGAACGTGCCGTTCGAGCTCGTCACGCCGGAGAACATGAACCAGTACGCGAAGCACTGACCGGTTTTTCCGCTGAACTGCGCGGGCCCGGCGCGACCGGGCTCGCGTGAGACTTTCGAGGAACGTCCATGTTTACAGCCAGGATGGCGCGCTCGATGGCCAGCGAAAGCGCGCCGGCCGCTTCGTCCGCCGCGCCCGGTTCGTCCGGCGTGCCCGCCGCCGATTGCCTGCTCGAGGTGCGCGGCGTCGGCAAGTCGTTTCCCGGCGTCGTCGCGCTCGACGGCGTGCAGTTCCGCGTGCGCCGCGGCACCGTGCATGCGCTGATGGGCGAGAACGGCGCCGGCAAATCGACGCTGATGAAGATCATCGCCGGCGTCTACACGCCCGACCAGGGCGAGATCCTGATCAACGGCGAGCCCGTCGTGCTGAACGGCCCGCTCGACGCGCTCGATCGCGGGATCGCGATGATCCACCAGGAACTCAACCTGATGCCGTACATGACGGTCGCGGAGAACATCTGGATTCGCCGCGAACCGAAGAACCGCTTCGGCCTGATCGATCACGCGGAGCTGCGCCGCCGCACCGCCGCGCTGTTCGAGCGGCTGTCGATCGACATCGATCCGGAAGCCGACGTGCGCACGCTGACGGTCGCGAGCCGCCAGATGGTCGAGATCGCGAAGGCCGTGTCGTTCGACTCCGACGTGCTGATCATGGACGAGCCGACTTCCGCGCTGACCGAGAAGGAAGTCACGCACCTGTTCCGGATCATTCGCCAGCTGCGCGAGCAGGGCAAGGGCATCGTCTACATCACGCACAAGATGAACGAGCTGTTCGAGATCGCCGACGAGTTCTCGGTGTTCCGCGACGGCAAGTACATCGGCACGCATGCGTCGACCGACGTCACGCGCGACGACATCATCCGGATGATGGTCGGCCGCGAGATCACGCAGATGTTTCCGAAGGAAGAGGTGCCGATCGGCGACGTCGTGCTCGCCGTGAAGAATCTCGGCGTCGACGGCGTGTTCCGCGACGTCAGCTTCGAGCTGCGCGCGGGCGAGATTCTCGGCGTCGCGGGGCTCGTCGGCTCGGGGCGCTCGAACGTCGCGGAGGCGCTGTTCGGCGTCGTGCCGGCCACGTCCGGCGAGATCCTGATCGACGGCAAGCCGGTGCGCATTTCCACGCCCGCGCAGGCGATGAAGCACGGGATGGCGTTCCTCACCGAAGACCGCAAGGACACCGGCTGCTTCCTGAACCTCGACCTGCTCGCGAACATGGAAGCGGCGGTGCTCAGCAACCGCTACGTGAAGTTCAATTTCGTGCAGCACGCGCAGTTGAAGCGCGACTGCGAGGAAATGAGCCGGATGCTGCGCGTGAAGACGCCCGGCCTGCACGAGGAAATCCAGAACCTGTCGGGCGGCAACCAGCAGAAGGTGCTGATCGGCCGATGGTTGCTCACGCAACCGCGCATCCTGATCCTCGACGAGCCGACGCGCGGGATCGACGTCGGCGCGAAGGCCGAGATTCACCGGCTCGTCAGCGCGCTCGCCGGCAAGGGCGTCGCGGTGCTGATGATCTCGTCGGAGATGCCGGAGGTGCTCGGCATGAGCGATCGCGTGATGGTGATGCACGAAGGCCGGATGACCGGCATCGTCGAACGCAAGGACGCCGACCAGGTCCGCATCATGGATCTGGCGTCGCGCTGAGCCGCAACAAGCATGGAGACAACTGAAATGGGCAACCTCAATCCGGTCGCGGACGCGCAGTCCATGACGATCAAGACGCGGCATGCGAAGTGGCCGCCCGAACTGAGCATCTTCATGGTGCTGGTGGGCATCAGCCTGTTCTTCGAGGTGATCGGCTGGCTCGTCGTCGGCCAGAGCTTCCTGTTCAATGCGGAGCGGCTCGAGATCATCGTGCTGCAGATGGCCGTGATCGGCATCATCGCGGTCGGCGTGAACCTCGTGATCATCACGAGCGGCATCGACCTGTCGTCGGGGTCGGTCGTCGCCGCGGCGGCCGTCGTATCGGCCAGCCTCGCGCAGGTGTCCGACTTTCCGCGCGCGGTGTTTCCGCACCTGACCGACCTGCCGGTGATCTGGCCGGTGCTGGCCGGCGTGTGCGTGGGGCTGCTGGTCGGCCTGCTGAACGGCTCGCTGATCGCGATGACGGGCATCCCGCCGTTCATCGCGACGCTCGGCACGATGGTCGCCGCGCGCGGTTTCGCGAAGTGGTTCACCAACGGGATGCCGGTGTCGATGCTGACCGACCAGTTCGCGGCGATCGGCGCGGGCGCGAATCCGGTGATCATCTTCGTGGTGGTGGCCGCGATCTTCCACGTCGTGCTGCGCTACACGCGCTTCGGCAAGTACACCTATGCGATCGGCGCGAATCGCCACGCGGCCGTCGTGTCGGGCATCAACGTGACGCGCCACCTGGTGTTCGTCTATGCGATCGCTGGCCTGCTGAGCGGGATCGCCGGCACCGTGACGGCCGCGCGGGCGATCTCCGGCCAGTCGGGCATGGGCGTGATGTACGAGCTCGACGCGATCGCGGCGGTCGTGATCGGCGGCACGTCGCTGTCGGGCGGCCTCGGACGCGTGACGGGCACCGTGATCGGCGTGCTGATCCTCGGCGTGATGACGTCGGGCTTCACGTTCATCCGGATCGACGCGTACTACCAGGAGATGGTCAAGGGCGCGATCATCGTCGCGGCCGTGATCGCCGACCAGTATCGCAACAAGAAGTCGCGCCGCTGACTCGCCGCGACCGAACACGCAATCGTCCGGGAAGAACATGAAGATCGCTCTGGATCCCTACATGATTCGTCACCTGCCGCTCGACCGGCTGCCGCACGCGGTCGCCGAGCTCGGCTACGACCAGATCGAGCTGTCGCCGCGCAGCGACTTTCTCGACTGGTGGGTGATGCCGCGCGCGACGCGCGAGCGCATGACCGCGTTCCGGCACGCGCTGCGCGCAAGCGGCGTCGGCCTTGCGTCGCTGCAGCCGATGTACCGCTGGGCCAGCCCGTTCGAAGACGAGCGGCAGTGGGCGGTGCGCTGCTGGAAGAAGGCGATCGAGGTCGCGCTCGAGATGGAATGCCCGCTGATGGTGTCCGAATTCGGGCGCGGCGCGTCGCCGGAGCGCTCGGTCGGCGAGCGGCCGGGCGCGAATCCGAAGGAGCTGTGCGAAGCCGCGTGGTTCCGTTCGATGGACGAGCTGCTGCCGATCCTCGAGCGCGAACGCATCGTGCTGTCGGTCGAGCCGCATCCGGAGGACTGGATCGAGCAGCTGCAGCCGGCCATCGACATCGTCACGAACATCGGCTCGCCGGCGCTGAAGCTGTCGTACATCGCGCCGCACACGTTCTATTACGGCGACGACATGGCCGCGATGATCGCGCAGGCCGCGCCGATTCTCGCGCACGTGCGTGTGGCCGATACCTTCGACCACCGCAAGAGCAGCCAGCTGCGCTACATCGTGAACCCGCCCGGCTTGAACCAGATCCGCGTGCACCAGCATCTCGACATCGGGCAGGGCGAGATCGACTGGGACGTGTTTTTCCGCGCGCTCGGCAGCGCCGGCTTCGACGGCGTGATGTCGTCGTGCGTGTTCGCGTGGGAGGACCGCGCGGAAGCATCGTCGCGCTACATGCGCGACACGATCCAGCGCTACATCGAGCGCCATTTCGAGCGGGCGGCCGCGCGCTGACTCGCCGTCGAAGCATTGCCGACCGGCGCGGCACGGGCCGCGCCGCTGATGAACGAAAGACTGGAGATATCCGGATGACCTTGCAAATCGGCGTGATCGGCTGCGGCGCGATCGGCCAGGACCATATCCGCAGGCTCACGCGCACGCTGTCCGGCGCGCGCGTGGTGGCCGTCAACGACATCGACCCGCAGCAGGCGCGCGACGCGGTGACGAAGTACGGGCTCGACGCCGAAATCTACGGCGACGGCCACGAAGTGGTCGCGGCCGCCGACGTGCAGGCCGTGCTCGTCACGTCGTGGGGGCCGACGCACGAAGCGTTCGTGCTCGACGCGATCGCGCACGGCAAGCCGGTGTTCTGCGAGAAGCCGCTCGCGGTGACGGCCGAAGGCTGCATGCGCATCGTCGAGGCCGAGGTCGCGCACGGCCGCCGGCTCGTGCAGGTCGGCTTCATGCGGCCGTACGACGAAGGCTATCGGGCGCTCAAGCGCGTGCTCGACAGCGGCGGGATCGGCGCGCCGCTGATGCTGCATTGCGCGCACCGCAACCAGTCGGTCGGCGAGCGCTATACGACCGACATGGCGATCACCGACACGCTGATCCACGAGCTCGACGTGCTGCGCTGGCTGCTCGGCGAGGACTACACGAGCGCGCAGGTCGTCTACCCGAAAAAGACGCGCCGTGCGAGCGCGCATCTCGCCGATCCGCAGATCGTGCTGCTCGAAACCGCGAGCGGCGTGCGCATCGACGTCGAGATCTTCGTGAACTGCCAGTACGGCTACGACATCCAGTGCGAGGTGGTCGGCGAGAACGGCATCGCGAAGCTGCCCGATCCGCCCGCGGTCGGCCTCAAGCACGCGGCGCGGCAGTCGGTCGAGATCATGACCGACTGGAAGGAGCGCTTCATCGCGTCGTACGACGTCGAGCTGCAGGCGTTCATCGACGGCGTGCGGCAGGGTGCGCTGACCGGGCCGTCCGCGTGGGACGGCTACGCGGCGGCGGTCGCGGCCGACGCGTGCGTGCGCGCGCAGAAGAGCGGGGCGGCCGAGGCGATCGCGATGGCCGAACGCCCGGCGTTCTATCGCGGCTGAACGGGCCGACACCGGGCCGCGTGGCGATGCGGCCGCACTCGCGGCCACGCGCCGCTTTCCTGCCGGACTGAACGACATGACGATGAAGATTGGCTGCGCGCCGTGCTGCTGGGGCGTCGACGACGTGAAGAACCCGCACCTGCCGCCGTGGCGGCACGTGCTCGCCGAAGCCGCGCAGGCCGGCTACTCGGGCATCGAGCTCGGCCCGTACGGCTACATCCCGCTCGAGCTCGACGTGGTGAGCGCGGAGCTCGAACGGCAGCGCCTGAGCATTACCGCCGGCACGATCTTCGACGACCTGGTGTCGCCGGAGAACCTGCCGAACCTGCTGCGCCAGACGCGCGAAATCTGCGCGCTGATCACGCGCTTGCCGAAGCTGCCGACGCAACCCGGGCAGCGCTACGCGGCGCCGTACCTGGTCGTGATGGACTGGGGGCACGAGGAACGCGACTACGCGGCCGGCCACGCCGAGCGTGCGCCGCGCCTGTGCGCCGAGCGCTGGGCGCGGATGGTCGACCACATTCGCGAGATCGCGACGATCGCGCGCGACGAATTCGGCGTGCGCGCGGTGATCCATCCGCATGCGGGCGGCTACATCGAGTTCGCGGACGAGATCGACCGGATCGTCGCCGACATCGCGGCCGACACGGCCGGCCTCTGTCTCGACACCGGCCACCTGTACTACTCGGGAATGGATCCCGAGACGTGGCTGCGCCGTCACGCGGCGCGGCTCGACTACGTGCATTTCAAGGATATCGACGCGGCGGTGTACGACGCGGTGATGGGCGAGCACATCGCGTTCTTTGCGGCGTGCGCGCGCGGCGTGATGTGTCCGATCGGCACCGGCGTGCTCGACTACCGCGCGATCCGCCGCGCGCTCGACGATATCGGCTATGCGGGCTACATCACGATCGAACAGGAGCGCGATCCGCGCAATGCCGGCACGAGCCTGCGCGACGTCGCGGCGAGCCGCGCGTTTCTTGCAGCGGCCGGGTTCGCGTAAACGACCGTCGGCTCGACGCGCTGCACTTGCTTTGAACACCTGAACACGGACAGGAACACGACAATCATGATCGACGGACAGATTCTGCTCGGACATTCGATTCGCTGGGGCATGGTCGGCGGCGGCCTTGGCAGCCAGATCGGCTACAGCCACCGGTCGGCCGCATTGCGAGACGGCAGCTTCCAGCTGGTTGCCGGCGCGTTCGACATCGATGCCGAACGCGGCCGGCAGTTCGGCGTGAAACTCGGTGTCGACGCCGACCGCTGCTATCCCGACTACCGGACGATGTTCGACGCCGAGGCGAAGCGCGCCGACGGCATCCGCGCGGTGTCGATTGCGACGCCGAACAACACGCACTTCGAAATCTGCCGCGCGGCGCTGAACGCGGGGCTGCACGTCGTGTGCGAGAAGCCGCTGTGCTTCACGACCGAGGAGGCCGAGGCACTGCAGCGGCTGTCGGTCGAGAAGAGCCGCATCGTCGGCGTCGCGTACGGCTATTCCGGACACCAGATGATCGAGCAGGCGCGCGAAATGATCGCGCGCGGCGATCTCGGCGAGATCCGCATCGTGCAGATGCAGTTCGCGCACGGCTTTCACAGCGACGGCGTCGAAGCCGCGAGTGCGGCCGCGCGCTGGCGCGTCGATCCGAAGTTCGCGGGGCCGAGCTACGTGCTCGGCGACATCGGCACGCATCCGCTGTACATCTCCGAAGTGATGGCGCCGGAGCTGAAGATCAGGCGCCTGATGTGCTCGCGGCAGAGCTTCGTGAAGAGCCGCGCGCCGCTCGAGGACAACGCGTTCACGATCATGGAGTACGACACGGGCGCGATCGGCTACGTGTGGTCGAGCGCGGTGAACGCGGGCTCGATGCACGGGCAGAAGGTGCGCGTGATCGGTTCGAAGGCGAGCGTCGAATGGTGGGACGAGCATCCGAACCAGTTGCGCTACGAAATCCAGGGGCAGCCCGCGCAGGTGCTCGATCGCGGGATGCCGTACCTGCATCCGGGCGCAACGCGCGAGGACCGCATCGGCGCCGGCCATCCGGAAGGGCTGTTCGAAGCGTGGTCGAACCTGTACGCGCGCTTCGCGCTCGCGATGGACGCGGCCGATCGCGGCGACGCGCAGGCGTTGAAGCACATCCGCTTTCCGGACGTCCATGCGGGCGTCGAAGGCGTGCGGTGGGTCGAGAACTGCGTGCGGTCCGCCGATGCAGGCGGCGTGTGGGTCGACTATCGTTGAGCGGCGAGGGCGCGCGGCGGCGGCCAGCGGCCCGGAATGGCCAGGCCAGGAGCGCCATCGCCGTCGCCGTCCGCATCGGTATCGGCGTCGGTAGACGCCCTAATCTTTACGACCCGGCGACGGCGTTGGAAAATCGTTTCCATTCCGGCCGTGGAGCATGTGCAGGTGATGACCGAGCGCGTGGGAGCGAGCATGCGGCGCGGGCGGCGCCGCAAACGTGATTAAATTCGCCCTTCATGCATGTCCACAGGAGAGTCCCGGGCGCACGCGCAGGCGGCGCGCGCATCGGGGCCGTCAACTTCGCGCTATCCGATGAGTTCATCCGACAAACCACCCGCCACCGTCGAGGCGTTCCTGCAGCATCTGACGCAGGAGTACGACGGCCTCAGCAATCGCCTGAAGGTGATTGCGCGTCACGTGGAAACGCATCGGGACCAGCTGGGCCTGGAAGGCATCCAGTCGCTCGCGGAGGCGTGCGGCGTGCAGCCGTCGGCCGTCGTCCGGTTCGCGAAGCATTTCGGCTTCTCCGGCTTCTCCGAGATGCAGCGGCTGTTTCGCGAGGGGCTCGCGCAGCAGATCGCGCCGGGCCGTGCGTACAACCTGCGGCTGCGCGACGTGATCGAATCGGGCGAATCGAGCCTGCAGCCCGAGCAGATCGCCGACGAATTCATCAAGGGCAGCATTGCGGGCATGCAGCAGCTGCGGCAGACGCTCGACCCGCACGCGCTCGCACAGGCCGTCGACCTGCTCGCCGACACGCAGGCGATCTGGATTGCCGGCTCGCGCCGCGCGTTTCCGATCGCCGTCTATCTCGACTATGCGCTGCAGCACACCGACAAGCGCATCGGCCTGTTCAGCGCGCTCGGCAGCATGCATCTCGGCCAGATCCGCTCGGTGCGCGAGGGCGACGTGATGATCGTGATCTCGTTCATGCCGTATGCGGAAGAGACGGTGCAGGTCGCGCAGCAGGCCGCGCAGCGCGGCGCGCGCCTGATCGCGATCACCGACAGCCGGATGAGCCCGCTCGCGCGGGAGGCCGAGGTGACGCTGATGGTGCAGGACAGCGCGACGTTCGGGTTCCGCGCGCTGACCGCGACGATGGGCCTCGCGCAGAGCCTGTTCGTCGCGCTCGCGTACCGGCTCGAACTGTCGTACCTGCCGACCTCCGACGGCGCCCACGGCACGAAGGCCGGCTGACGCCGGCCCTTCGATGCGCCGGCCGCCCGTGCATTCCACCGGCGGCCGGCTGTCGACCGCAGTTACTTCGCGGTCGGCATCGCGAACTCTGCGCCCTTGCCGATGCTCGACGACCAGCGCTGCATCACCGACTTCTGGCGCGTATAGAAACGCACGCCTTCCTCGCCGTACGCATGCATGTCGCCGAACAGGCTCTTCTTCCAGCCGCCGAAGCCGTGCCAGGCCATCGGCACCGGAATCGGCACGTTGATGCCGACCATGCCGACCTGAATGCGCCGCGCGAATTCGCGCGCGATGCCGCCGTCGCTCGTGAAGCACGCGACGCCGTTGCCGAATTCGTGCGCGTTGATCAGGTCGACCGCCTCGCCGAAGTCCTTCACGCGCACGCAGCCGAGCACCGGCCCGAAGATCTCTTCCTTGTAGATGCGCATGTCGGGGCGCACGTGATCGAACAGCGTGCCGCCGGTGAAGAAGCCTTCCTCGCGGCCCGGCACGCGCAGCCCGCGGCCGTCGACCACCAGTTGCGCGCCTTCGCTGACGCCTTGCTCGATGTAGCCTTCGATGCGCTTCAGCGCTTCGCCGGTGACGATCGGGCCCATCTCGACTTCCGGCGACATCCCGTCGCCGATCACCAGCTTGCGCGCGCGCTCGGCGACCGCCGGCACGATCTTGTCGGCCACGTCGCCGACCAGCACCGCGATGCTGATCGCCATGCAGCGCTCGCCGGCCGAGCCGTATGCGGCGCCGATCAGCGCGTCGACGGCCTGCTCGATGTTTGCGTCGGGCATCACGACGAGGTGGTTCTTCGCGCCGCCGAGCGCCTGCACGCGCTTGCCCGACTGCACCGCGCGCTGCTGCACGTACGCCGCGATCGGCGTCGAGCCGACGAAGCTGACCGCCTGCACGTCCGGGTGGTCGAGGAGCGCATCGACCGCGCCCTTGTCGCCCTGCACGACGTTGAACACGCCGGCGGGCAGGCCTGCCTGCGTGAGCAGGTCGGCGATGAACAGCGCGGCCGACGGGTCGCGCTCGCTCGGCTTCAGCACGAACGTGTTGCCCGTCGCGAGCGCGACCGGGAACATCCAGCACGGCACCATGCACGGGAAGTTGAACGGCGTGATGCCGGCGACGACGCCGAGCGGCTGGCGCATCGTCCAGTTGTCGATGCCCGTGCTGACCTGGTCGGTGAAGTCGCCCTTCAGCAGTTGCGGCACGCCGCACGCGAATTCGATGATGTCGATGCCGCGCGCGACTTCGCCTTGCGCATCCGAAAACACCTTGCCGTGCTCGGCCGTGATGATCGCCGCGAGCGTGTCGCGATGCTCGTTCATCAGCTGCAGGAAGCGGTGCAGCACGCGCGCGCGGCGGATCGGCGGCGTCGCGGCCCAGGCCGGGAACGCCGCGTGGGCCGATGCGACGGCCCGTTCGACTTCGTCGTTGCCGGCGAGCGCGACGCGGCGCACCGCGCGACCGAGCGCCGGGTTCAGCACGTCCTGGAAGCGGCCGCTGCGGCCGGCAACGGGCGCGCCGTCGATGTAGTGGCCGACGTCGGCATCGGACGTGTAGGCGGGAACCGTGGTCATGCGTGTCTCCTGGGGATAGGGGGTGGACGGAACCTAGTCTAGGCAAAGCGGCAGGGCGGGAGAAGGCCGCGCAGCTTGATTCACTGTTCAGAATTCTGAATAATCAGTGAATGAATCAGCAAAATGTCCAGGCGCTGTGGCCGCATATCCATTCGCTGACGGTGCTCGCCGCGGCCGGCAGTTTCACGGCCGCCGCGCAGCGGCTCGGCATCAGCAAGGCCGCGATGAGCCAGCGCATCGCCGATCTCGAGAAGGCGGCCGGCGTGCCGCTCGTGCGGCGCACGACGCGCAGCGTGCGGCTCACCGATGCGGGCCAGACGTTGGTCGACAGCACGCGCGACGCGTTCGAGTCGATCGGCCAGCACTTCGCGCGCGTGAAGGACCTGGCCGGCGAACCGCGCGGGTTGCTGCGCGTGACCGCGCCGGTCGCGCTCGGGCGCCAGCAGATCGTGCCGCACCTGCCGGATTTCCTGCGGCAGCATCCGGGCGTGCATATCGAGCTCGACCTGTCCGACCGGCTGCATTCGCTGACGCAGGAGGGTTTCGATCTCGCGATCCGCCACACGACCACCGCGCCGCAGACGCACGTCGCGTGGAAGCTGTGCGATACGCGCTCGCTGCTGGTCGCGAGCCGCGACTACCTCGACGCGCGCGGCGCGCCGCGCCATCCGAGCGAGCTCGTCGACCACAGCTGCCTGTGCTACCTGCGCGACAACGAGCCGGCCGCATGGAGCTTCGAGCCCGACGGCCGGCGGCGCCAGCGCGTCAGCGTGCCGGTGCGCGGCAGCTTCGCGGCGAACAACAGCGAGGCGATGCGCGAGGCCGCGCTCGGCGGGCTCGGCATCGCGCTGCTGCCGGATTTCAGCGCGCAGCGCGATCTCGATGCCGGCCGGCTCGTCGCGCTGCTCGACGGCTGGCGGCCGTCCGGCGCGTTCGGCGACCACATCTTCGCGATCCGGCCGTACAGCCCGGTCGTGCCGAGCGCGGTGCGCGCGCTCGTGCGCCATCTGCGCGAGCGGCTCGCAGGCGGTTTCTCGGGCGCGTGACGGGGCGTGACGGGGCACCAAGCTGGCGCAAAAGGGGCGTGAAGGGCGCTTGACGGCCAAGTACGCGCAAGCCGGGCCGCACGGGCGCAGCCGGCGGCAGCGCGGGCAGCCGCCGCCGCGCTGCGGTAAAATCGCCGCTTCCTCCCGCGCCCGTGTGGCGCGTCATTCGAAGGTCGACAGCCGATGCAGATTCACAAGGAAGTGGACGCGCGCGGGCTCAATTGCCCGTTGCCGATCCTGCGCGCGAAGAAAGCGCTCGCCGATATGGAGAGCGGGCAGATCCTCAAGGTGCTCGCGACCGACCCGGGCTCGCAGCGCGATTTCGCCGCGTTCGCGAAGCAGACGGGCAACGAGATCGTCGAAGTGACGACCCAGGACAAGACGTTCGTGTTCCTGATGCGCCGCCGCTGACGGCCCGCATCACGCGCCTCTCGCGGCACGCCGCCGGGCCCGGTCCCGAGGCGGTTGCGCCGCGCCACCCAAGGCTTCGACGCCTCTGACAATTCTTAAACCTCGCCGCGCAGCCGGCTGCGTATACTGACCCGGCCGGTCGTCCGTCTCGGATGGATACACCGGCCACGGTAGGTCATACGAGGCGGGCACGGGGGCCATGTCCGACGCTACCGTCGTACAAACGGGGAGAGGACATGTCCTTCAGACCAGGGACCATTCGAAGTCCGTCCGTGGCGGAACGCATCATGGCCGCACGTACGGTCGGGTTGAGCCGGATCGAACTCGATCCGCAGCAGGATCGCCACGCGCGTGCCGCGCTGGAGGCGTATGCCGATTCGGCGGCGGCCGAGATGCCGTGGCTGGCCGAATCGCTCGACGAACGCCTGCGCGACGCCGCGCGGACCGACGGTGCGGGCGTGACCTATTGCGGGGCGACGATCGGGCGCGTGTTCGATCTGGCCCACGCGTGGGCGGCGGCCCAGCCCGACTATGCGGCGACGGCATGGGAGCGCGTGCGCGGCCAGCTGGAGCGGATGCTGGGGCAGCCCATGCTGGGGCAGCCCACGCTGGGGCAGGCGGCGTCGCCGCAGGCCGACGCATCGCCGGCGGACTCGCTGCGGCGGTTGCCGGAGGGCGATTTTGCCGCGCCGGTGCGCGGCATCGCGGACGCCGATTAAGCGTGTGATCGCGCGACGGGAAGGATTATTCGAATAAAGGACCGTAGTCCGCGCAATTTCTTGGCGAATTTCATACTACTATGATGAAATCGCCGGTTCGTCCGTGCCCCGTTTTTGAGATATTTGCCGGGGCGTCGCGCCGCGCAGGTAGCGCGGGCGGCAAATGGCGGCTCGCCGGCCGTTGTCGGGGCTGCGCAGGCGCATGGCGCGCGGCGTGTGAGCGCGGGAAGCTGAACTGGACGAATCGATTTCGATTTGCGGGGTGCTATGAGAATTGCTGTACTGGATGACGATCCGGCCCAGACGGATTTCGTCAGTCAAACGCTGACGGCCGCCGGCCACACCTGTTACGCGTTCAAGGAAGGCAAGGCGCTGAAGAAGCGTCTGCAGCGCGAGACGTTCGATCTGCTCGTGCTCGACTGGAACGTGCCGGACATGTCCGGCGAGGAAGTGCTCAAGTGGGTGCGGGCGAACCAGACCGAGCACAGCCTGCCGATCATCTTCATGACGAGCCGCGACGACGAGGCGGGGATCACGCAGATCCTCAACGCCGGCGCCGACGATTACGTGGTCAAGCCCGTGTCGGGCCCGATCCTCCGCGCGCGCATCGGCTCGCTGCTGCGCCGCGCGTATCCGGTCAACGCCGAGGCGACCGTTCGCGAGTTCGACCAGTTCCGCTTCGACGTGAACCTGAAGCAGGCGTACGTCGGCGACAAGGCCGTGAGCCTCACGCAGAAGGAATTCGAGCTCGCGCTGCTGCTGTTCCAGCATCTCGACCGGCCGCTGTCGCGCGCGCACATTCTCGATCTCGTGTGGAAGCAGGCGACCGACATTCCGTCGCGCACGATGGACACGCACATCTCGATGCTGCGCACGAAGCTCGGCCTGCGGCCGGAAAACGGCTATCGCCTCGCGCCGATCTACGGTTACGGCTACCGGCTCGAGCGGGTCGGCCAGGGAGAGCCGGAGTGAGCGCGCGCATCACGCCGCGCAGCGCACGCTTGCGCACGGCCGCACTGGGCGCGGCCTGCGCGGTGGCGTTCGCGTTCGCGGCGCAGCAGGCCGCCGCGCAGCCGCCCGCGGCCGCGGGCAAGACGATCGTCTACCGCACGCAGGCGGGCGACACGCTGTACGACGTCGCCGCACGCTATCTGCAGGGCCCCGACGACTGGCAACTGCTGCAGCAGCTCAACGGCGTGCCTGCGCCGAAGCATCTGCAGCCCGGCATCGCGCTGAAGCTGCCGGTCGCGCGGCTGCGCAAGGAAAAGCTGACCGCGCGCGTCGTCGCGGTGCAGGGCTCGGCCGAGCGCGCGTCCGGTGATGCATACGCGCCGCTCGCGAACGATGCGACGCTCAACGAGGGCGATCGCGTGCGCACCGGCGCGAACGGCTTCGTGACGCTCGAACTGGCCGACGGCACGCACATGAGCCTGCCGCCCGACAGCCAGCTCGACCTGAAGAAACTGCGGCGCACCGTGCTGACCGGCACGCTCGATCGCGAGTTCGAGCTCACGCGCGGCTCGGTCGACAGCGAAGTCACCCACCTGAAGAAGCGCGACGACCGCTTCCAGATCCGCTCGCCGTCGGTCGTGGCCGGCGTGCGCGGCACGCGGTTCCGCGTGAACTACGATGCGGCCGGCAACGAAGCGACGCGCGTCGAAGTACTCGACGGCACCGTCGGCGTCGCGGGCAAGCGGCAACCGGCCGCTCCGACGCTCGTGCATGCGAGCTTCGGCAGCGTCGCGACGTCGTCCGGCGCGGTCGGCGCGCCCGTGCAGCTGCTGCCCGCACCGGCGCTCACGCATCCGGACAAGGTGCAGGACGAGCCCGACGTCGCGTTCGACATCGCGCCGCTCGCCGATGCGCGCGCGTACCGGCTGCAGCTCGCGCACGACGCGGGGATGCTCGACCTGTTCCGCGAAACGCGTACCGATTCGTCGCGCGCGGTGTTCCGCGACGTGCCGAACGGCACGTACTTCGTGCGGGTCGCCGCGATCGACGCGAACGGCCTCGAAGGCATGCCGCGCACCTATGCGTTCGAGCGGCGCCAGATGGGGCTCGACGCGACCGCGTCGCCAGGCGCGGGCGGCTACGAGTTCCGCTGGTCGCCGAACGGCGCGGGCAAGGATGCGCGCTACCGGTTCGTGCTGTCGCGCTCGAAGGACCTGAGCGCGCCGGTCGTCGACCAGGTCGGCCTGCCGTCGCGCAAGATCACCGTCGCGCACCTGCCGCCGGGCGACTATTACTGGGCGGTGACGGTCGAGGAATTCGAAGGCGGCAAGTTCTATCAGAAGACGAGTCCGGTCAGCGCGTTCACGTTGTCGCGCTGACCCGCGGCGCATGAAACCCGACTCCGTTTCTCCACGGCGGCGCCTCGGCCGCCGCTTCCTGATCGAGTGGATCGCGATCGGCTGCCTCGGGATCGCGGTGATCCTCGCGTGCGCGCTCGGCCGGCTGTCGTCGAGCGTCGACGGGCTGATCTACGACCGGCTGCTGATGCTGCGCAGCCTGCCGCTGTCGCCCGACGTCGTCGTCGTCGACATCGACAACCAGAGCGTGTCGGCGCTCGGCCGCTGGCCGTGGCCGCGCAGCGTCCACGCGCGGCTGCTCGACACGCTCGCGCGCGCGCAGCCGGCTGCCGTCGTGTACGACGTGCTGTTTACCGAGCAATCTGCCGAGGATCGCGCGTTCGCCGACGCAATGGCCCGTGTGCCGACCTTCCTGCCGGTGCTGCTGAGCCCCGAGCAGGCGGACGGCACGCGCACCGTCGATCCGCCGGTCGCCGAACTCGCGGCACGCGCGATGGGGCTCGGCCACATCAACCTCGAAGTCGATCCCGACGGCATCGTGCGCAGCGTCGCGCTGTTCGAAAGCGACGGCCGCGTGCGCTGGCCGCAGCTGATGGTGCCGGTCTACCGCGCAATCCAGGCCGGCCGCCTGCATCCGGTCGGCGGCGCGCCCGGCGCCAACGCGCACGATCTGTCGCGCGACGCGGCGGGCGAGGGCCGCTACCTGATTCCGTTCAGCCGCAACACGCCCGCGTATCCGACGCTGTCGTTCGACGACGTGCTCGAAGGGCGCGTGAAACCGGACGCGCTGCGCGGCAAGATCGTCGTCGTCGGCGTGACCGCGTCGGGCCTGTACGACCGGTTCGCGACACCGGTGTCGGGCGACTTCGGCCCGCTCGCGGGCGTGTACATCCATGCGAACGTGCTCGACATGCTGACGACCGGCAGCGCGATCCTGCCCGTGTCTCGCGCGGGGCTCTTCGCCGCGTCGCTGCTGCCGCTCGCGGTGCTGCTCGGCGGCTTCCTGATGCTGTCGCCGTGGCGCGCGCTGCTGCTGACGCTGAGCCTCGCCGCGCTCGCCGTCGTCGCGAGCGTCGCGCTGCTGTTCGAGGCGCGCGTGTGGCTGTCGCCCGCGCCCGCGATCTTCGGGCTGATCGCCGTGTACCCGATCTGGAACTGGCGGCGCCTCGAGATGACGATGTCGTACCTGCGCCGCGAACTGCAGCGCCTCGCCGACGAGCCGCACCTGCTGCCCGAGGCGCCGCGCACGCGCAGCGTCGGCGGCGACGTGCTCGAGCGCCAGATGGCGCTGATGGCGCAGGCCGCACAGCGCGTGCAGGACATGAAGCGCTTCGTATGGGACAGCCTCGACAGCATGCCGGAGCCAATCTTCGTCACCGACCTGGCCGGCACCGTGCTGATCGCGAACCATGCGGCGAAGCGCTACGGGTCGCGGCTCGCGCTGCCGCTGCCGGAAGGGCGGCCGCTGCGCGCCGCGCTCGGCGAGCTGACCTTCATGAAGACCGTCGACGGCAACGCCGAACACGACGTCGCGATCCGCGAACACTGGCCGGCCGCGCTGGACCCGACGCTCGGCGCCGAAGACGAAGCCATGGCGCGCGGCATCGAGGTGCGCGACCGCGACGGGCTCGACCATCTGTTACGCTACGCGCCATGCACGAACGCGCAGGGCCGCGTGACCGGCTGGATCGCGGGCCTCGTCGACGTGACCGAGCTGCATGCGGCCGAGCGCCAGCGCGAGGAAGCGCTGCACCTGCTGTCGCACGACATGCGCTCGCCGCAGTCATCGATCCTCGCGCTCGTCGAGATCGAGCGCGATCGCGTCGAATCGGACACGATGCGCGGGCTGCTCGGGCGGATCGAGCGCTATGCGCACCGCGCGCTGTCGCTCGCCGACGAGTTCGTGCAGTTGGCGCGCGCGGAGTCGCAGGCGTACCAGCTCGAACCGACGAGCCTCGTCGACGTACTGATCGACGCGAGCGACGAAGTGTGGCCGCAGGCACAGGCCAAGCGCATCCGCATCGATACCGACGTCGGTACCGACCTGGCCTGGACGCGCGCCGACCGCTCGCTGATCACGCGCGCGTTCGTGAACCTGCTGAACAACGCGGTCAAATACAGTCCGTCGGACACGGTGATCACGTGTACGCTGACGGTCGAGCATGCATCGAAACGGATGTTCTGTACGGTTCGCGATCAGGGTTACGGGATCGCGCCCGAAGATCAGCGGCATCTGTTCGAACGTTTCAAGCGGTTCCATGCCGGCGAGCGGCCCGAGATCTCGGGCTCCGGGCTCGGCATGGCGTTCGTGAAGACGGTCGTCACGCGCCACGGCGGCAGCGTGATGGTCGACAGCGAAGTCGGTGTCGGCACCGCGGTGACGGTGTCGCTGCCGGCGATCGACGAGCCGTCCGCCTGACAGGGCCGGGCAGACGGCAGGCATTTGGGGGAAGTCATGAGAAAGGAATGGGCAGCGGCCGCGCTGACGGTGTCGCTGTTGACGGGTTGCGCCGGCGTCACGACCGGCGTGAGCGCGCTCGGGCAGCCGGATGCGTTCGGCTCCGGCGCGCACGGCTACGATGTCGTCCGCACGGCCGCGCAGGCCGACGATGCCGACTACCGGCAGATCGAGACGCTCGTGCGCGACGAGCTCGCGCACCGCGGTTTCGATGCGCAGCCGGCGCAGGCCGCGCGCTACCGGCTGTCGATCGCGTATGCGACGCAGCCGGCGTCGGTCGCGACCACGGCCGAACAGTGCGGCGCGGCGAGCAGCGCATGCGTGACCGTCGACGGGCCGGCGCCGTTCGCGCTGCCGTTCGCGGGCAAGGTCTACCGCCACGTGCTGACGCTGCGTTTCGTCGATGCGAAGTCGGGTGCCGACGTCTATCGCGTGTCGGCGTCGCTGCGCGACCGCGACGCGGGCTCGCGGCAGGCCGCGCCGACGCTCGTGAAGAGCGCGCTCGCGAAGCTGCCGTTCGAGCCGGGCGACGGCTGGCTCGTGAAGACGAAAAAAGACGACGCGGGCGCGATGCCGGGCGTCGTCTCGGTGAAACCGGCCGCCCCGCACTGACGCGCGGCAGCCGACAGGCAAGGGCAGGGCCCGCCCGCCGCGTTCGCGACGCGGGCCCTCGCAGCGTTCAGGCGGCCGGTTGCGCGTTGCCGCGCGAACGCAGGTACGCGTCGAACTCGGTGCCGACTTCCGGGTGGCGCAGCGCGAATTCGACCGTCGCCTTCAGGTAGCCGAGCTTGCTGCCGCAGTCGTAGCGCGTGCCCTGGTACTTGTAGGCGAGCACCTGCTCGTCGGCGAGCAGCGCCTGGATCGCGTCGGTGAGCTGCAGCTCGCCGCCCGCGCCCGGCTTCAGCGCGCGCAGGTGCTCGAAGATCCGCGGCTTCAGGATGTAGCGGCCGACCACGCCGAGGTTCGACGGCGCGACTTCCGGCGCCGGCTTCTCGACGATCGCCGACATCTTGACGATCGACTCTTCCCACTCCTTGCCGTCGACGATCCCGTACGACTTCGTCTCCGACGGCGGGATCTCTTCCACGCCGATCACCGAGCTGTGATAGTGGTCGAACACGTCGACCATCTGCTTCATCACCGGCGGGTTGCCGTCGAGCAGGTCGTCGGCCAGGATCACCGCGAACGGGTTGTCGGCGACCAGCTTTTCCGCACACAGCACCGCGTGGCCGAGGCCGAGCGCTTCCGGCTGGCGCACGTAGAAGCAGTCGACGTGGCTCGGCTTGATGCTGCGCACGAGCTCGAGCAGCTTCTCCTTGCCGCGCGCTTCCAGTTCGGCCTCGACTTCGTACGACTTGTCGAAGTGATCCTCGATCGCGCGCTTGCTGCGCCCGGTCACGAAGATCATTTCCGTGATGCCCGCGGCGATCGCCTCCTCGACTGCGTACTGGATCAGCGGCTTGTCGACGACCGGCAGCATTTCCTTCGGGCTCGCCTTCGTTGCCGGCAGGAACCGCGTGCCGAGGCCGGCGACGGGGAATACTGCCTTGGTGACTTTCAACATGATCGAACCTTTATTCCTGTAATCGACTTGTCAGACAGTCTATGTTCACGTCCCGATTATAGTGAACGCAAACGACCTTACCGTTTGTTACGCAGGCAACCGATCGAGCTGGGCGCGCAGTTTGTCGAGCGTGCTCTGGAATTCCGCGACCCGCTTTTGCTCCTGTTCGACCACGGCCGGCGGCGCTTTCGCGACGAACGCCTCGTTGCCGAGCTTCGCATTGCACTTCGCGATCTCGCCGGTCAGGCGCGCGACTTCCTTCGACAGGCGCTCGCGTTCGGCCGCGACGTCGATCTCCACCTTCAGCACCAGCTTGTTCGGGCCGACGATCGCGATCGGCGCGCCGTGCGCTTCCTGGTCGAGCGCCGCTTCGTCCGCGAGGATCTGCACTTCCGACAGGCGCGCGAGGGCCTGCACGTACGGCGCGAACGAGCGCAGGCGCGCGGCGTCGCCGGCCGCGAGCAGCGGCACCTTGGTCGCCGGCGACAGGTTCATTTCGCCGCGCAGGTTGCGGCATGCGTCGACGATCGCCTTCAGGTCGGCCGCCCATTGTTCGGACGCCTCGTCGATCTTCTGCAGGTTCGCGACCGGATACGCCTGCGTCATCAGCGACGCTTCGCCGTCGGCCTTGCCCTGCGGATAGCGGCCGGCGAGCGGCGCGACCTTCTGCCACAGCGCTTCGGTGATGAACGGGATGACCGGGTGCGCGAGGCGCAGCACCGTTTCGAGCACGCGCAGCAGCGTGCGGCGCGTCGCGCGCTGCTGTTCCGGCGTGCCGTTCTGGATCTGCACCTTCGCGAGTTCGAGGTACCAGTCGCAGTACTCGTCCCACACGAACTTGTAGATGCTCGTCGCGATGTTGTCGAAGCGGTAGTCGGCGAAGCCCTTCGCGATGTCCGCCTCGGTGCGCTGCAAGAGCGACACGATCCAGCGGTCGGCCGCCGAGAAGTCGAGGTAGCCGCCGGGGCCGCAGTCGCCCGCGCCGCACACTTCCGGCTTGTCGGCGCCGCAGTCGTGGCCTTCGCAGTTCATCAGCACGAAGCGCGTCGCGTTCCACAGCTTGTTGCAGAAGTTGCGATAGCCTTCGCAGCGCGCGAGGTCGAAGTTCACGTTGCGGCCGAGCGTCGCCATCGATGCCATCGTGAAGCGCAGCGCGTCGGTGCCGAACGCCGGAATGCCGTCCGGGAATTCCTTGCGCGTCTTCTTCTCGATCGTCGCGGCCTGCTTCGGGTTCATCAGGCCCGTCGTGCGCTTCGCGACCAGCGTGTCGAGGTCGATGCCGTCGACGATGTCGATCGGGTCGAGCGTGTTGCCCTTGCTCTTCGACATCTTCTGGCCTTCCGCGTCACGCACGAGGCCGTGCACGTACACGGTGTGGAACGGCACCTTGCCGGTGAAGTGCGTCGTCATCATCACCATCCGGGCGACCCAGAAGAAGATGATGTCGAAGCCGGTGACGAGCACCGACGACGGCAGGAAGTGCTGCAGTTCAGGCGTTTCGTTCGGCCAGCCGAGCGACGAGAACGGCACGAGCGCCGACGAGAACCACGTGTCGAGCACGTCCTCGTCGCGCTTCAGCGCGCCTGCATAACCCTGCGCCGCGGCCTGCGCGCGCGCTTCGTCCTCGTCGCGCGCGACGAACACCTCGCCGTTCTCGCCGTACCACGCGGGAATCTGGTGGCCCCACCACAGCTGGCGCGAGATGCACCAGTCCTGGATGTTCTCGAGCCACTGGTAGTAGGTCGTCGTCCAGTTTTCCGGCACGAACTTGATCTGGCCGTTGCGCACGACGTCGAGCGACGTTTCGGTGATCGACTTGCCCGGGTTGAACGTGCCTTCCGGCGCCGGCTTCGTCATCGCGACGAACCACTGGTCGGTCAGCATCGGCTCGATCACGACGCCCGTGCGGTCGCCGCGCGGCACCATCAGCTTGTGCGGCTTCACCGAGTCGAGGAAGCCCAGCGCGTCGAGATCGGCGACGATCGCCTTGCGCGCATCGAAGCGGTCGAGGCCGCGATACTGCTCGGGGCCGTTGTCGTTGATCTTCGCGTCGAGCGTCAGGATCTCGATCGGCGCGAGGTTGTGGCGCAGGCCGACCTGGTAGTCGTTGAAGTCGTGCGCGGGCGTGACCTTCACGACGCCGGTGCCGAATTCGCGATCGACGTAGTCGTCGGCGATCACCGGAATCTCGCGGCCCGTCAGCGGCAGCGTGACGAGCTTGCCGATCAGGTGCGCATAGCGTTCGTCTTCCGGGTGAACCATCAGCGCGACGTCGCCGAGCATCGTCTCGGGGCGCGTCGTCGCGACGGTCAGCGAGCCCGAGCCGTCGACGAGCGGGTAGCGGATGTGCCACAGGTGACCGTTTTCTTCCTCGCTGACGACTTCGAGATCCGACACCGCGGTGAGCAGCACCGGATCCCAGTTGACGAGGCGCTTGCCGCGATAGATCAGGCCCTGTTCATACAGCGTCACGAACACGTCGCGCACGGCGGCCGACATCTTGTCGTCCATCGTGAAGTATTCGCGCGACCAGTCGGTCGACGCGCCGAGCCGGCGCACCTGGCCGGTGATCGTCGAGCCGGACTTCTGCTTCCATTCCCACACGCGCTCGACGAACTTCTCGCGGCCGAGGTCGTGGCGCGACACGCCTTGCGCATCGAGCTGGCGCTCGACGACGATCTGCGTCGCGATCCCCGCATGGTCGGTGCCGGGCACCCACAGCGTGTTCTCGCCGAGCATCCGGTGATAGCGCGCGAGGCCGTCCATGATCGTCTGGTTGAACGCGTGGCCCATGTGCAGCGTGCCGGTGACGTTCGGCGGCGGCAGCTGGATCGCGAAATCGGGGCGCGCCGGGTCGAATGCCGGGGCGGCATAGCCGCGTTTTTCCCACTCCGGCCCCCATTGGGACTCGATGGTGTGGGGCTCGAAACTCTTCGCAAGCGTGCTGTCGCTCATGTTGGAAATCTGCCGAAAAATGCGTGAATTGGATGCCGAATCCGACAATTATAAATGGATGCACATCGGCCAGCCATCGCCGTGCCGGCGCGGGCCTGTCGCGGAGCGCCGCAGCGCGGCGGCGCGGCGGCGACGGTCGTGCGGCGAACCGACCGGAAACGGCATCGCGCCGCCGACTTATAATGGCGGGTCCGCATTTTTTCTCGCACGCCCGCTGCCGCTCCATGCCCGATCTGCTCGCCAATCTGAACCCTGAACAATACGCCGCCGTCACGCTGCCGAACGAACCGGCACTGATCCTCGCGGGGGCGGGCAGCGGCAAGACCCGCGTGCTGATCACGCGGATCGCTTGGCTGATCCAGCAGGGCTACGCGTCGCCGCCGACCGTGCTCGCCGTCACGTTCACGAACAAGGCCGCGCGCGAGATGATGGCGCGGCTGTCGGCGATGATGCCGATCGACACGCGCGGGATGTGGATCGGCACGTTCCACGGGCTGTGCAACCGGATGCTGCGCGCGCACTACCGCGACGCCGGCCTGCCGCAGACATTCCAGATCCTCGACACGGCCGATCAGCTGTCCGCGATCAAGCGGCTGATGAAGGCCGCGAACGTCGACGACGAGAAATACCCGCCGAAGAACGTCCAGTACTTCATCAACAACGCGAAGGAACAGGGGCTGCGTCCCGACAAGGTCGACGCGTCCGACAACTTCAACCGCAAGTTCGTCGAGCTGTACCAGGCGTACGACCAGCAGTGCCAGCGCGAGGGCGTCGTCGACTTCCCCGAGCTGCTGCTGCGCTGCTACGAGCTGCTCGCGTACAACGCGCCGCTGCGCGCGCACTACCAGGCACGCTTCAGGCACATCCTCGTCGACGAGTTCCAGGACACCAACAAGCTGCAGTACGCGTGGCTCAAGATGCTCGCGGGCGGCCAGAACGCGATCTTCGCGGTCGGCGACGACGACCAGTCGATCTACGCGTTTCGCGGCGCGAACGTCGGCAACATGCGCGACTTCGAAGACGAATTCCGCGTGCGCAACCTTATCAAGCTCGAGCAGAACTACCGGTCGCACGGCAACATCCTCGACGCGGCGAACCAGCTGATCTCGAACAACTCGCACCGGCTCGGCAAGAACCTGCGCACCGACGCCGGCCACGGCGAGCCCGTGCGCGTGTACGAGGCGAGCACCGACGCGCAGGAGGCCGGCTGGATCGTCGAGGAGATCCGCTCGCTGATCAACACCGGGATGTCGCGCAGCGAAGTCGCGGTCCTGTATCGCAGCAACGCGCAGTCGCGCGCGATCGAGCACACGCTGATGACGTCGGGCATCCCGTATCGCGTGTACGGCGGCCTGCGCTTCTTCGAGCGCCAGGAAGTGAAGCACGCGCTCGCGTACCTGCGCCTGATCGACAACCCGAACGACGACACCGCATTCGCGCGGGTGGTGAACTTCCCGACGCGCGGAATCGGCGCGCGCTCGATCGAGCAGCTCGCGGATGCCGCGCGCCTGTACGACTGCTCGATGGCGGCCGCGATTCCTTACGTGACCGGCAAGGCCGGCTCGAGCCTCGGCGCGTTCGCGACACTGATCGCGAAGATGCGCGCCGAGACGCAGCAGATGAGCCTGCCGGAGACGGTCGAATACGTGGTGCGCGCGAGCGGCCTCGCCGATTTCTACCAGGGCGAGCGCGAAGGCCAGGACCGCCTCGAGAACTTGCAGGAACTCGTGAACGCGGCCACCGCGTTCGTCAGCGAGGAAGGCTATGGGCTCGACGCGCCGGCTCGCTCGATTCCGCTGCGCGCGGGCGCGATCGCGGCACCGGAGCTCGGCGCGGATGCGGACGATCCGTCGGTCGACGTGCTCGATCCGGCACCGCTCGGCGACCCCGCGCAGAACCCCGACACGATGACGCCGCTCGCGGGCTTCCTGTCGCACGCATCGCTCGAAGCCGGCGACAACCAGGCGCAGGCCGGCCAGGACGCCGTGCAGCTGATGACCGTGCACGCGGCGAAGGGCCTCGAATTCTCGGCGGTGTTCATCACCGGCCTCGAGGAAGGGCTGTTCCCGCACGAGAACAGCGTGCTCGAATCGGACGGTCTCGAGGAAGAGCGCCGTCTGATGTACGTCGCGATCACGCGCGCGAAGGAGCGGCTCTACCTGTCGTTCGCGCAGAGCCGGATGCTGCACGGCCAGACGCGCTACAACGTGCGCTCGCGCTTCTTCGACGAGTTGCCGGAGCACGTGCTGAAATGGCTGACGCCGAAGGTCGAGGCCGGCTCGCGCTGGGGCGGCCGTTCGGACAACGCCGGGTGGGGGCGCGACTGGTTCGCGCGCCCGGGCGGCGGCAGCCGCGAGCAGATCGTCGATGCGGCGGTTTCCGCGCCGCTGCCCGCGTTCGCGGACAAGCAGCGCGCGGCCGACACCGGTTTCCGCGTCGGCCAGCAGGTCTTCCATACCAAGTTCGGCGAGGGCACCGTCACCGCGCTCGAAGGCAACGGCGCCGATGCGAAGGCGCAGGTGAAATTCAAGCGGCACGGCGAGAAGTGGCTCGCGCTGGCAGTCGCGAAACTGCAGGCGGTGGAGTGATGAGCATCGACATGGTTGAAACGGTGGCGACGCGCCCGCTCGGCATTCTGGCCGCGCTGCCCGAGGAACTCGGCGACCTGATCGCCGCGATGCGCGCCGACGGCGCGATGAAGACGATCACGCTCGGCCGCCGCGATTACCACGTCGGCACCGTGCACGGCGCGGCCTGCGTCGTCACGCTCGCGCGGGTCGGCAAGGTCGCGGCTGCCGCGACGGTCAGCGCGCTGATCCACGTATTCGGCGTGTCCGGCGTGGTGTTTACCGGCGTCGCCGGCGGTGTGTCGCGCACGGTGCGCGTCGGCGACGTCGTCGTCGCCGATACGCTGCTGCAGCACGATCTCGATGCGTCGCCGCTGTTTCCGCGCTACGAGGTGCCGCTGCTCGGCATCACGCGCTTCGCGACCGACGCGGAGCTGACGGCGCGCCTGAAGGCCGCATGCACGCTGTTCGTCGCCGAAGAGGGCGCGCAGTTCGCCGAGCGCTTCGGGCTCGCCGGCGCAACGCTGCACGGCGGCCTGATCATCAGCGGCGACCGCTTCGTGTCGAGCGAGCGCGAAGTCGTCGCGCTGCGCGACGCGCTGCCGGACGCGCTCGCGGTCGAGATGGAAGGCGCGGCGATCGCGCAGGTGTGTGCCGAGCACGACGTGCCGTTCGCGCTCGTGCGCACGATCTCCGACACGGCCGACGACCATGCGACGCAGTCGTTCTCGCACTTCCTGTCGGCGATCGCGAGCAGCTATTCGTCCGGCATCCTCAAGCGTTTCCTGACGCTGCATGCGACGACGGCGGCCTAGCCGCCGCCGTCCTGTCCCTTCGAACGATGTCGACCGGCCGCGGCATGCACGCCGCGGCCGTGTCGTCACGCGTTCTTGCGCCGGCTGCTTTCGAGGTTCGGCAGGAACACCGTCAGCACGCCGATCAGCGGCAGGAACGAACACACCTTGTACACGAACGTGATGCTCGTCGCGTCCGCGAGCTGGCCGAGCACGGCCGCGCCCACGCCGCCGAGGCCGAACGCGAAGCCGAAGAACAGGCCCGCGACCATCCCGACCTTGCCGGGCATCAGCTCCGTCGCATAGACGAGGATCGCCGCGAACGCCGACGCCAGCACGACGCCGATGATCACGCTCAGCACGCTCGTCCAGAACAGGTTCGCGTACGGCAGCAGCAGCGTGAACGGCGCGACGCCGAGGATCGACACCCAGATCACGTACTTGCGGCCGATGCGGTCGCCGACCGGGCCGCCGATCAGCGTGCCGGCCGCCACCGCCGCGAGGAACACGAACAGGTGGATCTGCGCGGCCTGCACGGACAGATGGAACTTGTCGATCAGATAGAACGTGAAATAGCTGTTGATGCTCGCGAGATAGAAGTACTTCGAGAACACCAGCAGCACCAGCACGCCGATCGCGGCGAGCACGCGGCCCTGCGACAGCGTCGGGTGGCCGGCCGGCGCCGCCTTCTTCTTCATCGACGGGTGCTTCTTGTACCAGTGGCCGATCTGCGTGAGCACGACCATCGCGACGAGCGCGGCCGCCGAGAACCACGCGATGCTGTGCTGGCCGTGCGGAATGATCACCAGTGCGGCGAGCAGGGGCCCGAGCGCCGAACCGGCGTTGCCGCCGACCTGGAACAGCGACTGCGCGAGCCCGTGCTGGCCGCCCGACGCCATCCGCGCGACGCGCGACGATTCCGGATGGAACACCGACGAGCCGCAGCCGACGAGCGCGGCCGCCGCGAGCAGCGTCGGGAAATTCTGCGCGGCCGACATCAGCAGCAGCCCCGCGAGCGTGAAGCCCATCCCGACCGGCAGCGAATACGGCTTCGGCCGCTTGTCCGTGTACAGGCCGACGAGCGGCTGCAACAGCGACGCGGTGATCTGGTAGGTCAGCGTGATCAGGCCGATCTGCGCGAACGACAGCGCGAACTGGCTCTTGAGCATCGGATAGATCGCGAGGATCAACGACTGGATCATGTCGTTGAGCATGTGCGAGAAGCTGATCGCGCCGAGCACCGGATAGACGGTACGCGGGGCAGGTGGAGCAGACGGCTGGGACGCGGCGGCGCCGGCGCCCGTATCGAGGCTGGTTTCCATGTGAGCTGAGCGAGTTGAGGTGGCGGGACGCGCTCTGATGGGGATCGGCGCGTTCGATTCGTTGTTGCGTCAAAGAAGTGTAATGTGGCGTATCGAGAATGTCAGGCCAAGTTTTGTCGCGATTCGGACATGGATGTGACGATTCGGTCATCGCGCGTTTTTTGGCCGGGTATAACGCTGCGGCGCGGCCGCTCGCCGACGGGCCGCGGAGCCGGATCGGTGTTTGTCCGGACTCAAGGCGCGCCGCGCGCGGCCGTAGAAACGACGCAACCACAACATCGGCGCGCCGCGCCTGCACCGGCCACGAGCCGGGGCGGCGCTGGGCCGCACGGCACAGGCCAGCCGTCGCGGGAATGCCGTCCGCCGGAACCGACCTTTCCGGTGGCGTGATCACTACGGGGATATATCGATGAAAGCAGCAGCATCATTGCATCCGCAGCCGGGTACGGCCGTCGCCGCAGCCGGCGCAGCCGCGTCGGCCGCCGGGCCTGCCGCCAGCCGCGCGCGTGCCGCCCGGCGCGAACGCCGGCCGTGGACCGTCAAGGCGACGTTGCGGGCCGCGTTCGCGATCCTGCTGGCCGGCACGCTGGCGATCGGCGTGTTTTCGCTGTGGCAGATCAGCCGGCTGAATGCGTCGATCGCGTCGGTCTACGAGCAGGGGCACGTCGCGAGCCGGGCCGCGGAAGAGGTGCGGGCCGAAGTGCTGCGCGCGAGCCGCGCGCAAAAGATGCTGCTGACCGCGACCACCGCGAAGGAGCGTGACGATCTCGGCGCCGAGGTCGGCGCGGGGCTCACGTCGATCGGCCAGGCGCTTGCGACGCTGCAGCGTTACGCGGATCCGACGGACGCCGACGATTCCGCGCGGCTGCGCGCGTTCTCGATGGCCGTCGGCACGTGGAGCGGCCATCTGCGCGATTTCGTCGCGCTCGTGCAGGCGCAGCCGCTCGATTTGTCGCAGATGAACTGGCAGGTCGGCACGCAGGACGTGTCGCTGCTGGTCGAGACCGGCAAGCTCGAGAAACTCGTCGCGATGCTCGTGAAGACGCGCGGCGCGAAGTCGAAGGCGACGCTCGATGCGTCCGCGACGATCTTCTCGTCGTCGTTCGCGATGATCGCGGCGATGACGGCCGCGCTGATCGTGCTCGCGGTCGCGATCGCCGAACGCGTCGTGCGCCGCCTCGCGTCGCAGCTCGGCGGCGAGCCGGCGGACGCGAAGGCGATCGCCGCCGACATCGCGCGCGGCGACCTGACGCGGCCGATCCCGCTCGCCCGCAACGATCGCGACAGCATGGTGCGCGCGCTGTCCGACATGCAGACCGGCCTCGCGGCGACCGTCGGCGAGATCGCCGTCAGCGCCGAGGCGATCGCTGCCGCGTCCGGCGAGATCTCGACCGGTAACCTCGACCTGTCGCGGCGCACCGAGCAGCAGGCCGTCGCGCTCGAGCGCACCGCGGCCAGCATGGAGGAACTCACGTCCACCGTGCGGCAGAACGCCGAAAACGCGCGGCAGGCGAGCATGCTCGCCGCCAATGCGTCGGCCGTCGCGGAGGCGGGCGGCGAAGTCGTCGGGCGCGTGGTCGCGACGATGAGCGAGATCGACGACAGCGCGAAGAACATTCGCGACATCATCGGCACGATCGAGGGGATCGCGTTCCAGACCAACATCCTCGCGTTGAACGCGGCGGTCGAGGCGGCGCGCGCGGGCGAACAGGGGCGCGGCTTTTCGGTGGTGGCAGGCGAGGTGCGATTGCTCGCGCAGCGCTCGGCGACCGCGGCGAAGGAGATTCGCGAGCTGATCGGCGCGTCGGTCGAACGCGTCGCGAACGGCGCGACGCTCGCACACGATGCGGGCCGCACGATGGACGACGTGGTGCGCGCGGTGAAGCGCGTGACCGACATCATCGGCGAGATTTCGGCGGCATCCGACGAGCAGAGCGCCGGAATCGAGGAGATCGGCCGCGCGGTCACGCAGATGGATGCCGGCACGCAGCAGAATGCGGCGCTCGTCGAGCAGGCGGCGGCCGCCGCGAATGCGCTCGACGAACAGGCTCAAGCGCTCAAGGCGCTGGTCGGGCGCTTCCGCATCGCGGCGTAAGCGCGCCCGGCCATCGGCGGCTTACGACTTCTTCGGCTTGTCCGGATCGATGATGACCGTGCAGGTCGTGCCCGCCGACAGCACCACGTCGGCCGGCACTTCGTCGATCCGGATCCGCACCGGCACGCGCTGCGCGAGGCGCACCCAGTTGAAGGTCGGGTTCACGTCGGCGACGAGGTCGCGGCTTTGCGGGTTGTCGCGATCGTAGATGCCGCGCGAGATGCTCTCGACGTGGCCCTTCATCACGCCGCCGCTCATCAGCCGCATTTCGGCCGGCGCGCCGATCTTCACGCGCGGCAGCTTGGTTTCCTCGAAGTAGCCGTAGACCCAGAACGAGTGGCTGTCGACGATCGCGAGCTTCGCCTGGCCGGCCACCGCGTAGTTGCCCTTGAAGGTCTGCAGGTTCGTGATGTAGCCGTCGACCGGCGCGACCACGCGCGTGCGTTCGAGGTTGAGCTTCGCGGCGTCGAGCGCGGCGAGCGCCTGCTGGTACTGCGCGTCGGCGCTCGATGCGCTGTGCGCCGCGTTCTCGCGGTTTTCCTTCGACACGACGAGCGCATCGAGGTCCGCGCGGCGGGCCGCGTCGTCGCGGCGCATCTGCAGTTCCGCGCGACGGGCGGCCACCGCCGCCTGCGCCTGCTCGACCGCGATCTGGTAGTGCGACGGATCGATCTGCATGATCAGGTCGCCCTTTTTCACGAGCTGGTTGTCATGCACGGGCAGCTCGACGATCGCGCCCGACACGTCCGGCGCGACGTTGACGATCTCGGCGCGCACGCGCCCGTCGCGCGTCCACGGATCGTCCATGTAGTGCACCCACAGCGAGCGCCCGATCAGGATCGCGACGAGAAGGATGACGGCGGTCGCGACGAAGCCGAAGAGTTTTCTGAGAATCATGATGGTTCGGAATCAACGGTAAACGGCGAGACTCAGTCCGCCGCAAATGCAGACGAGAAGGCACGCGCGGAACAGCGACGGGTGCCAGACGAGACGGTAGAGGCCCGTATAGGCGAGCAGGCGGTCGACGGCCCAGGTGGCCAGGCCGCCCAGCACGAACATCAGCACCACCGTGGGCATGTAGGCATCGAGAATGGCGATTTCACGCGGCATCATGACGAGGCTCCTTGTTGGGGGCGCACGGCGCGGTTGCGGTTGAGCGGCTCGAGCGGCGATTCCGGATCGAGCAGCGCCGTGCGCACGAAATGCAGATGGCTCAGGATGCGCTGCAGCCGGTGGCGCTCGTCGCGCGACGGCGCGACCGCCTCGAGCGTCTGGCGTGTCGCGTCGATCGCGGCGTTGACCGCGGCGAGCGCGGTGTCGAAGCGGTCGGCGTCCGGCTTGCTGAACAGCGCGGACAGCGCGGTGCGCATCGTCTCGACCGCGCGCCGCCACGGCGTCGCCGGCGCATAGCGCGGGTCGGGCGGCAGCGTCGCCAGCTCGGCGCGCAGGTCGAGCGCCGCGTTGCCGGATTCGAGCACCGCGAACATCCAGCGCAGCGCGTCGCGCTGCACGTCGGGCTGGTCGGCAGACAGCGTATGCGCCTGGTACATCAGGTCGCGCGCGCCGCTCTCGAAGCGCGTGCGCAGGCCGGCGAGCCGCGCGTGGCACGCCGCGACCACCTGGTGGCGCAGGTCGGCGAACAGCCGCTTCTTCAGCCACGGCGCGGTCGGCGGGAACAGCACCGCGAACGCGATCGCCGACACCAGCATCGACAGCACAAGCGCGAGCGCATCGTTCATGAAGCTCGTCGGGTCGTAGTGCGTGATGTTGTCCGGACCGGCGAGGAAGCAGAAGAAGATCAGGTAGCCCATCCCGTAACCGGCAAGCTTCGGCTTCAGCGTCATGTAGATGCCGATCGCGAGCAGCGGCGCGAGCGCCACGCACAGCAGCGGGAAGCCGTCGATGTGCGGGTAGATGCCGAACGTCAGCAGGAAGCCCGTGAAGACGGCCAGCGCGGTGCCGACGCCCATCTGCGCGGACATCGCGGTCGGCCGCGGCGTCGACGATGCGAGCGCGCAGGTTGCCGCGGCGGTCAGCGTCATCGTCACGCCGCTCGGCCACGCGGTCTCGATCCAGAACCAGCCGAGCACGAGGATCACGGTCGCGGTGCGGATCGCCGCGATCACCATCGCCGTCAGGTTGGTGCGCGGCTCGTAGCGCTCGATCCAGCGTTCGCGCTCGTGCGTCGCGGTCGACAGCGACGCGTAGGTCGCCGCGTATTCGTGCAGGTCGGTGATGAAGCGGTACAGCAGTTCGGCGGCCGTGTCGAAGTCGAGCAGCGGAAAGTCCGGCTGCGTTTCGAGCGCCGCACGCGTCGCGCGGATGCGCCGCGGCAGTTCGTCGCGCCACGCGAGCAACTGTCCGGCCGCGAGCGCCGCATCGGCCGACGAGCGCACCGGCTCGCCGTTGCGCGTCAGAAGCGGCGCGATCTCGCGGAAATACGGCTCGATCGCGTCGATCGCGGCCTGCGCGCCGGCCGCGCGCAGCCGGTTCATCAGCTGGTGCAGCGCATGGAAGCGGCTCGACACGCTCATGAATTCGCTGTTCAGCCGCGCGAGGCGGCCGCTGCGCATCCGCGTGTCCGGATCCTCGAACACGGCCATGCTGCGCGCCGCCTCGAAGCCGACCACGTCCGCGACGAAGCGCGTATGGATCGTTTCGATGTGCGCGCGGTCGAGCTTGCCCGACAGCGCGGCCGCCACGTAGTCGACGAAGCTGCCGAAGCGCTTGCGCACCGTCGTGCGCATCTGCTCGCCGGTGGTCTGCGGAAACACCAGTGCGCTGACGACGCCCGCCGACACGATCCCGACCATGATCTCGGCGACCCGCGTCATCGCGCTCATGAACGCGCCGTCCGGGTGTTGCGACGCCGGCAGCCCGATCAGCGCGGTCGTGTAGCCGGCGAGCAGGAAGCCGTAGCTGCGGAAGTTGCGGTTGCGCGCGGCGCCGGCCGTGCACAGCGCGACCCACAGCGCGACGGCCAGCAGGAACAGCTGCGGCTGCTGCGGGAACAGGCCGACGAACGCGAGCGTCGCGATCAGCCCGAAGATCGTGCCGGCGACCCGGTAGAAGCTCTTCGCGAGCACGGCGCCGCTTTGCGGCTGCATCACGATGAACACGGTGGTCATCGCGGTCTTCGGCGCCGGCAGGTCGAGCCGCATCGACACGCCGGTCGCGATGAACGCGGCGAGCAGCGCCTTGAACAGATAGAGCCACGCGGCGCCGTCGCTGCGCGCCCAGTCGCCGAACGCGGCGTACCAGGCCGCGAGCGGCCCGCCGGCATGCGTGGAAGCGGGGGAGGAGGCTGACATGAAGGTCGCTCCGCGTTACCGTGCGGCCGGAGCCACGGACGCACCGGACGCACCGGACGCCGCCACCTGCGCGGGCCGGCCGGCGGCGACGGGCTTCGCAACCGATGCGGCGGCCGGCGCGGCGGCTTCGTCGTGGGGTACATCCGTCCCGGTCTCGACGCCGCCGCCGAGCGCGGCCATCAGCTGCGCGTGCGCGGCCAGGCGTTCCGCGTCGATGCGGGCCGCCGTCTCCTGCGCGCGCAGCAGCTGCTGCTGCGCGACCAGCACGTTCACGTAGTCGGTCAGCCCGCGGCGGAAGCCTTCGCGCGACAGCCGGTAGCTGCGGTCGTTGGCGGCCACCGAGCGCGCGGCGTCCTTCTTCTGCGTGTCGAGCGAGCGGATCCGCACGACCTGGTCGGCGATGTCCTTGAGCGCGCCGACGACCGTCTGGTTGTAACGCTCGACGGCCTGGTCGTAACCGGCGTTGGCCGCGCCGAGCTGCGCGCGCAGGCGGCCGCCTTCGAAGATCGGCAGCGACAGCGCGGGGCCGGCCGTCCAGCCGCCGTTCATCGCGCGCAGGAAGTCGGTGAACGGCGCGGTCACGCCGAAGCCGCCGACCGTCGCGAGCAGGTCGATGTTCGGGTAGAACGACGCCTTCGCGACGTCGATGCCGCGCGCCTGCGCGTCGACCATCCAGCGGGCCGCGACGACGTCCGGGCGGCGGCCGAGCAGGTCGGCCGGCATCGCGGACGGCAGTCCGGCCGGCGCGTCGAGCGACAGGCTCGGCCGCTTGATCGCGTCGCCGGCGCCCGGGCCCTTGCCCGCGAGCGCGGCGAGCTGATGGCGCGCGAGCTGGATCGCTTCTTCATAGGTGTCGATCTGGCGCTCGTAGTCGGGCAGCGTCGATTCGGCCTGGCTGACTTCGAGCTGCGTGCCGATGCCGGCCTGCAGGCGCTTGCGCGCGAGGTCGGCCAGCGCACGCTGGCGTTCGAACGTTTCGTGCGCGAGGTCGAGCAGCGCGTAGTTCATCGACATGCCGACATACGCGCGCACGACGTTCACCTCGAGCTCGAGTTTCGCGGCCCGTGCGTCGGCCGCGGTCGCATGCGCGGTGTCGAGCGCACGCTCGGTCGCGTTCTTGTCCTTGCCCCACAGATCGAGGTGGTACGACAGGCCAAGGGTGCCGGTGTTGTTCCAGGTGTCGGTGTCGGCGAGCGGCCCCGGGCCGTAATAGACGTTGTCGGGCCAGTGCTGGCGCATCAGCGACAGGTTGCCGTTGATCTGCGGCAGTTCGGCCGAGCGGGCCACCCGCGCCATCGCCTGCGCTTCGCGCACGCGCGCTTCTGCGGCGGCGAGCGTCGGATTGCCGGCCTGCGCGGCGGCGATCCACGCGTCGAGCTGCGGGTCGCGATACGCGCGCCACCAGTCGGACGCGGGCCAGCCCGCGTCGCGGTCGGCCGCGCGGATCGCGGCACCGGCGTCGAGCGTGTTCGCTTCGATGCGAGTGGACTGGGTCTTGTTGTCGCCCATGCTCGCGCAACCGGCCATTATTAATGAGACTGCAAGAACCGCCAGTGCCAGCGTCCCTTTTGTTGCCGGAGACTGCACGATTTTCTCCCTTTCGGATATAGATGAGTCGGATGCGATTATATTTTTCAGCGATTCCTGAATAAATGGACAACGGTGCAAGTCATTTTTACGGATCCTGAGATAATATTTGTTCGCCCCTGTGCAACAATCCCTCCGGATTCAAACGGGTATTGGGATGGATACGCTACAAAACATGCGGGTCTTCGTCCGCGTGGTCGACGCGGGAAGCTTTACCGCGGCCGCCCAGCAGATGAATTCGACTACCGCCTATGCATCGCGCGCCGTGTCGGATCTCGAAGCGCACCTGCGCACGCGCCTGCTGAACCGGACGACACGCCGGATCGCGCTGACCGAAGCGGGCGAGCGCTACCTGCAGCGCTGCGAGCAGATCCTCGCGTACGTCGACCAGGCCGAAGCCGAGGCCGGCGACGCGCATGCGCGCCCGTCGGGCAAGCTGAAGGTCCACTGCTTCACGAGCCTCGGGCAGCACTACCTGGTGCCGGCCATCGCGCGCTACCGGCAGCGCTATCCGGACGTGCACGTCGAGCTGACGCTCGCGCAACGGATGCCCGACCTGCTCGACGAGGGGTACGACGTCGCGATCGTCGTCGGCCGCGACCTGCCGGATTCGGGCCTCGTGTCGCAGCGGCTCGGCGAGAGCTACAGCGTCGTGTGCGCATCGCCCGGCTATGTCGACGCGCATGGCGCGCCGCGCACGCCGGCCGATCTGGAGCAGCACGTGTGTCTCGGGATGGTCGCGCCCGGTTTCCACTTCGACGAGTGGGCGCTGTCGGGGCCGCATGGCGACGAAGTGATTCCGATCACGGCGCCGCCGTTTCGCGTGAACGTCGCCGAGGCGCTCGCGGTGGCCGTGCGGGAAGGGATGGGGATCGGCGGGCTGCCGCTCTATTCGGCGATCGGCGGGCTGCGCAGCGGACAGATCGTGCGCGTGATGCCCGAATACCGGTCGCACGTGATGAACATCTACGCGCTGTATCCGTCGCGCCAGTACCTCGACGCGAAAATCCGCACCTGGGTCGATTTCCTGCGCGACGAGCTGCCGGCCACGCTGCAGGCCGACGAAGCCGCGCTCGCTCAGTTCACCGCTGCGGCATGAGCGCGCAGTCGAGCGCGATCTGACGAGATTTGTCGTTCGCGCAACATTTTTTTACCATCGGCACGCGGACAGTTTGATACTGTTCAAACATAGAGATTGGATCTGCCCACACCCGGAGTCGCAATGGATACGCAACTGATCATCGGCCTTGGAGTTCTGCTTGGCGCGGCGGCCGCCGCCGCGGCGACGCGCGATCTGCTGCGCGCGATGAAGGCACGGGCGAAGCCGGTGCCGGTGCGCGTACGCGTGTCGTCGAACGGTTCGCGCCGCGCCGATCGCTGATCGGGCAGCATTCAGATCAAGACGGGCCGCATCGCGCGGCCCATCGCCTGTCGGCCGGCGCTCAGCCGAGCTCGACCACTCTGTCCCAGCCGAACGCCGGATTTTCGAGTTCGCCGGTGCGCCGGCGGATATAACCGCGCGGGTTGCACACCACGCGCGTGCCGCTGTCGGTCACGTAATCGAACGACGTATGCGTGTGGCCGTGGATCCACAGGTCCACCGGCGGCCGCACCAGTTCCGCCATGTCCGTGACGAATCCCGCCGAAGCCAGATCCTCCGCATAACGCTCGGCCAGCGAGCGCAGATGCGGCGCATGATGGGTGACGACGATCGTGCGGCCCGCGAACGGCGTCGCGAGCCGCGCCTCCAGCCATGCGCGGCTTTGCCGGTGCAGCGCGATCGCGTCGGCCGGCGTGAAATCGCGCTCCGGCGCGTGGCCCGCATGCAGCGCCGCATCGTGCGGCCACGTCACCTGGATCAAGCCCTTGAAGTCGAGCATCACGCGCATGCCGGCGTCGACCGCGCGCGCGATGCTCGCGCCGTCCGCGCCGAACAGCGAGAAATCGCTCCACAGCGTCGTGCCGAGCACGCGATAGCGCTGCGCCGGATCGACGTACACGCCGTTGTTCAGGTAATGCACGTGGTCGATCGCATGCGCGGCGTCGCGCATCGCGGTTTCGAGCGCGCCGAATTCCCCGTCGTAATACTCGTGATTGCCGGGCACGTAGATCACCGGCACGCCGGGATCGAACGTCTCGGCGGCCCAGCGCAGGCCTTCCGCGTGGTTGTGGATGTCGCCGGCCAGCACGACGAGATCCGCGTCCGCATGCGCGATCGTGTCGGGCTGGTTGCATTCGAGATGCAGGTCGGACAGCACGCGAACTCTCATGGACATCGCTCCGGGGTGGGTGGCGTCAGCGCAGGACCTTGCCGGGATTCATCAGCCCGCGCGGGTCGAGCGCGGTCTTCAGCGTGCGCATCAGTGCCGTTTCGACCGGCGACTTGTAGCGCTGCGCGTCGTCGATCTTCAGCTGGCCGATCCCGTGTTCCGCACTGATCGTGCCGTGGTGACGGTGCACGTTGTCGTAGACGATGCGGTTGATCGGCTTCTGGAATTGCGCGAGGAACGCCTTCGGGTCGCCGCCTTCGGGCGTCTGCACGTTGTAGTGCAGGTTGCCGTCGCCGAGGTGGCCGAACGTGACCATCCGCGCGCCGGGCGCGGCCTGCTGGATCGCCGCGTCGGTCTCGTCGATGAAGCGTGCGATCGACGAGATCGGCACCGCGATGTCGTGCTTGATGTTGAGGCCCTCGTCGGCCTGCGCGAGCGGGATGTGCTCGCGCAGGTCCCAGAACGCGCGCGACTGCGCGAGGTTCTCCGCGACCACCGCGTCGACCACGAGCCCGGCGTCGAACGCTTCTTCCATCAGTTTCTCGAACAGCGCACGCGCATGCGTTTCGCTCTCGTTGTCCGACAGTTCGAGCAGCACCGTCTGCGCGTGCGTGCGGTCGAACGGGTAGCGCAGTTGCGGATAGTGCTTGCCGACGAGCTGCATGCAGAAGTCCGACATCAGCTCGAAGCCGGTCAGCAGCGGGCCCGCGGCGCGCTGTGCGAGCGCGAGGAAATCGAGCGCCGCGTGAGGCGACTCGAGCGCGGCCAGCGCGGTGACCTGCGCGGCGGGCAGCGGATGCAGCTTCATCACGGCGGCCGTGATGATTCCGAGCGTGCCTTCGGCGCCGATGAACAGGTCGCGCAGGTCGTAGCCGGTGTTGTCCTTGCGCAGCCCGCGCAGGCCGTCCCAGACGTCGCCCTGTGGTGTCACGACCTCGAGCCCGAGGCACAGCTCGCGCGCGTTGCCGTAGCGCAGCACCGCGGTGCCGCCCGCATTGGTCGACAGGTTGCCGCCGATCGTGCAGCTGCCTTCGGCCGCGAGGCTCAGCGCGAACAGCCGGCCGCCTTCGCGGGCGCGCGCCTGCACGTCGGCGAGGATCACGCCGGCTTCGACGGTGATCGTGTTGTTGTGCGGGTCGAGCGCGCGCACGCGGTTCAGCCGCGCGAGGCTCAGCACGGCCTGGGCGCCGCTCGTGTCGGGCGTCGCGCCGCCGGCGAGCCCGGTGTTGCCGCCCTGCGGCACGAGCGCGACGCCGTGCGCGTTCGCGAGCCGGACCAGCGCGGCGACTTCGGCCGTATCGGCCGGTTTCAGCACCGCGCACGCGCTGCCCTGGTAGCGGCGGCGCCAGTCGGTCAGGAACGGCTCGGTGTCGTGCGGATCGGTCAGCACGTGCGCGGCGCCGATCGCGTCGCGGCAGGCGGAAACGAATGCGTCGGAAGAAATCATCTCGTTCGGTCGCGTAAGGGTCAGGACGCGGCCCGCTGCTTCTTCGCCGCGCGCTTGAACGGCGCGACGTATGCAAGCGCGGCCACGAAGAAGCCGACGGCGAGCGCGGTCTCGCACCAGCCGAGCGTCGCGGACAAGCCGCGGTCGGACATGCCGCGCACGATGCCTTCGGCGAAATAGACGAGGATCAGCATGCTCGCCCACTGCATCGTATAGATGTTACGCCGCCAGACGCCCGGCAGCGCGAGCGCGAGCGGCACGGCCTTGAGCATCAGTGCCGAGCCGCCCGGGCGCAGCGGCGCGAGCCACAGTTCCCACGCGAGCGACAGCGCGATCAGCGCGACCAGACACGCGGCGGCGGCGAGCGCGCAGCGCGGCCGCGCGGCGGCGGGGCGGGCGGGCGCGTTCATGCGGCCCCGGCGCTCTGCGATACCTGCGCGTCGGCGAGCGCCGCCGCTGCGCGCGCGAGCCGCACGCCGAGCGCGGCCGCGAGCGCCTTCTCGTCGGCCGACAGGCCTTCGGGCGCGCTGCGATCGTGCTGCGACACGTGCGACGCGCCGTACGGCGTGCCGCCGGTGCGCGTCGTGCTGAGCGCGGATTCCGTGTACGGGATCCCGACGATCATCATCCCGTGATGCAGCAGCGGCAGCATCATCGACAGCAGCGTCGATTCCTGGCCGCCGTGCAGGCTGCCGGTCGACGTGAACACGCACGCGGGCTTGCCGGTCAGCGCGCCCGACAGCCATTGCGGCGTCGTGCCGTCGAGGAAATATTTGAGCGCCGCGGCCATGTTGCCGAACCGGGTCGGCGAGCCGAGCGCGAGGCCCGCGCATTCCTCGAGATCGCGCAGTTCGGCATACGGCGGGCCGTCGTCGGGGATGTCGGGGGCGGTGGCTTCGCAGACCGTCGATACGGGCGGCACGGTGCGGATGCGTGCCTGGACGCCCGGCACGCTGTCGATGCCGTTCGCGATCGCGAGCGCGAGATCGCGCGTCGCGCCGTGGCGGCTGTAATAGAGGACGAGAATGTCTTTCATGGGCGGCGGAGCCGCGTGCGGCCGCGCGCATGCCCGGTGCAGTCGGCCCCTGCTGGATCGAGCGGCTATTATAGGGGCTGAAGCCGTCGCGCAGCGCGGCGGCGGCGCGCCGCCGGGCGCGCGGCATCGACAAGGAGAAGCCGTTTGCCGAAGTTGAGCGTCGATCTCGACACCATCAAGCGCCTCGCGCAGTTCGCGGCCCGGCGCAGCGCCGAGGATCGCATCCCGCAGGTCGCGGGCAGCCTCACGTTCACGACGATGCTGGCACTCGTGCCGCTCGTGACGGTCGCGTTCGCGCTGTTCACCGCGTTTCCGATGTTCGCATCGTTCCAGATCTCGCTGCAGGGGTTCCTCGCGGACCACCTGATGCCCGCGCAGTTCAACGTCCAGATCTTCAAGTACCTGAACCAGTTCGCGGCGAAGGCGAAGGGGCTGACGACCGCCGGCCTGATCGTGCTCGTCGTCACGTCGGTGATGACGATGATGACGATCGAATCCGCGTTCAACCTGATCTGGCGGGTGCGCAAGCCGCGGCCGT
The DNA here is from genome assembly GCF_052851275.1 of Burkholderia sp. SR8. Lineage (NCBI taxonomy): Bacteria > Pseudomonadati > Pseudomonadota > Betaproteobacteria > Burkholderiales > Burkholderiaceae > Burkholderia > Burkholderia sp. SR8. The sequence goes on along the minus strand of NZ_JAULUC010000020.1, from coordinate 10,145 downwards.
TCGCGCAGCGCGTGCTCGCGTACTGGGCGCTGATCACGCTTGGGCCCTTGCTGTTCGGCGTGAGTCTGTCGATCTCGTCGTACCTGTTTACGCAGTCGCTGGCGTTCACCGGCGCCGCGCCGTCGACGTCGATCATCGAGTGGCTGCTCGCGCTCGCGTCGCTGCCGCTGACCGTGCTCGCGTTCACGCTGCTGTACGTGTATCTGCCGAACTGCACGGTCGCGTGGCGCGACGCGGTGATCGGCGGGCTGTTCGCGGCCATCGCGTTCGAGCTCGCGAAGCGCGGCTTCGGCTACTACGTGCGGCGCATCCCGACCTATACGGCCGTATACGGCGCGTTCGCGGCGCTGCCGGTGTTCCTGCTGTGGGTGTACCTGAGCTGGTTCATCGCGCTGCTCGGCGCGATGGTCGCGTCCGCGCTGCCGGCGATCCGCGTCGGCCAGTTCCACCGGATCCATTACCCGGGCAGCGACCTGCTCGACGCGCTCGAACTGCTCGCGCGGCTCGCCGAGGCGCGCGCGGTCGGCAAGCCGGGCTATACCGCGCTGCGGCTCGCGACCATGCTGCGCTGCGACATGGAAACCGCGCAGCGGCTGCTGCTGACGATGGAGGAGCGCGAATGGATCGCGCGGCTGGACAGCGGCGAACTGGCGCCGCGCTACATCCTGCTCGCGAACCCGGAGCAACTGACGCTCGCGCAGCTGTTCGACGTGCTGGTGATCGATCGCACCGAGCTGACCTACCAGCTGCAGCGCCGCCGCAGCCACGTCGAAGGCGCGGCGTTGCTCGAGGTTCTGTCGAACGACCGGTTCGACGTGTCGCTCGCGTCGCTGATCGCCTCGCACCGGCTCGCCGGTGCGCATCCGGCGGCGGCCGAGGACGGACAGGCGACGGACGCGGCGCCCGACCCGCACGCGCGGCCGCCGAAGACGGCGTGACGCGCGTGCGGGCGGGCCGTTACAGCGGAATCTTGCCGGTGCAGATGTCCCTGAACATCACCCAGTCGCCCATCAGGCTGTAGATCGGGTGCCGGAACGTGGCCGGGCGGTTCTTCTCGAAGAAGAAGTGTCCGACCCACGCGAATCCGTAGCCGCACACGACGGCGGCCGGCAGCCACAGCCAATAGCCGGTCGCGATCGCCATCGCGACGCAGCCGATCACGCCGAGCGAGCCGATGAAATGCAGCCGCCGCGACGTGAGGTTCTGGTGTTCGTTCAGGTAGTACGGATAGAAATCAGCGAAGCTGGCGAATTGCTCCGAATGCGTATGCGCCATGGCCGTCTCCTCGGGCCGCCGTCCATGCGGTCATTGTGCGGCGGGCGGCCCGCGTCCGCAAGCGCGGCGGCCGCGCCGCGCCGGCCCGAGCTTTCCTTTTGACAGGCTTTCCGATAGGATCGAAAGCGGATTTGCATTCAAGCATGAGGGGACTACGATGCGCGTCAGCGATATTCTGAAAGTGAAGGGCAACACGCTGTTTACGGTGACGCCCGATAAGCCGCTGCGCGAAGCGGTCGACACGATGGCCGAGCACGACATCGGTTCGCTCGTCGTGATGGAGTACGGCGATCTCGTCGGGATGCTGACGTTCCGCGAGATCATCCTGCGCCTGCACGTGAACGGCGGCGCGATCGGCGACGTGCAGGTGCGCAAGGTGATGGACGAGCCGCTCACGTGCACGCCGGAAACCGACGTGAACGAAGTACGCCGGATGATGCTCGAGCGCCATGCGCGCTACATGCCGGTGCTCGACAAGAAGGTGCTGATGGGCGTCATCTCGTTCTACGACGTCGCGAAGACGGTCGTCGAGGCGCAGAGCTTCGAGAACCGGATGCTGAAGGCATACATCCGCGACTGGCCGGAATCGGAAGCCGAAGCGCAGAAGCCGTGATACGCGTCGCGCCCGTTGCCATCGCGCGCGGGCGCGGCCATTCGGCGCACGGCGGCGCAGGTTCAGCCTGCGCCGCCGTTTTTTCAACGACAACACAAGGCCCGCGCAGCTTCGCCGAGACGACGCGCGCGTATTCCGCATGAGCGATCACACGCAAGTTTCTTCCGCATCGCGCGGCGAACGGCGCGCCCACGCTTCGCAGTTCGACCTGCTGCGCCAGCGCCGTTTCGCGCCGTTCTTCACGACGCAGTTCCTCGGCGCGCTGAACGACAACGTGTTCAAGATCGGCTTCACGTCGCTCGTCACCTACCACACCGCGCGCTTCTCCGGCGTCGACGCGAAGACGGCCGCGTTCCTGATTTCCGCGATCTTCATCCTGCCGTTCGTGCTGTTCTCGGCCACCTCCGGCCAGATCGCCGACAAATACGACAAGGCGACGCTCACGCGGCTCGTGAAGACCTTCGAGATCGTGCTGATGCTGGTCGGCGCGGCCGGTTTCGTCACGCACAGCGCGACGCTGCTGTATCTGTGCACGTTCATGATGGGCATGCACTCGACGCTGTTCGGCCCCGTCAAGTATTCGTATCTGCCGCAGCATCTCGGCGACCATGAGCTCGTCGGCGGCAACGGCCTCGTCGAGATGGGCACGTTCATCGCGATCCTGATCGGCACGATCATCGGCGGAGCGGCCGCCGGCATCGAAGGCAGCGGCGAACGCGTGCTGGCCGTCGGCGTCGTCGTGATCGCGCTCGCGGGGCGGCTCGTCGCGCAGCGTGTGCCGCCGACGCCGGCGCCGCAGCCCGATCTCGTGATCAACTGGAACCCGTTCAGCGAAACCTGGCGCAACCTCGCGCTCGCGCGGCAGAACCGCACCGTGTTCCTGAGCCTGCTCGGCATCTCGTGGCTGTGGTTCGTCGGCGCGACGTTCCTCACGTCGTTCTTCAATTTCGCGAAGGACGTGCTGTCGGCGAGCCCCGACGTCGTCACGGTGCTGCTCGCGACGTTCTCGGTCGGCATCGGCCTCGGCTCGCTGCTGTGCGAGCGGCTGTCGCAGCGCCGCGTCGAGATCGGCCTCGTGCCGCTCGGCTCGATCGGCATCAGCGTGTTCGCGATCGAGCTGTATTTCGCGAGCCGTGCGCTGCCGTCTCCGGGCCATCTGCTGTCGGTCGGCGAGTTCCTCGCCGGCGCGCGCCACTGGCGCATCCTGGCCGACCTGTTCCTGCTCGCGATGTTCGGCGGCTTCTACAGCGTGCCGCTGTACGCGCTGATCCAGAGCCGCAGCGCGCCGACCCACCGCGCGCGGATCATCGCCGCGAACAACATCCTGAATGCGCTGTTCATGATCCTGTCCGCGCTGATGGCGATGGGGCTCACCAAGGCCGGTGTCGACATCCCCGGCCTGTTCCTCGTCACCGCGCTGCTGAACGTCGTCGTCGCCACGTACATCTACCTGCTCGTTCCCGAATTCCTGCTGCGCTTCGTCGCGTGGGTGCTGGTGCATACGTTCTATCGGATCCGCCTCGTGCACGCGGAACGGATTCCGGAGGAGGGTGCGGCCGTGCTCGTGTGCAACCACGTGAGCTACGTCGATGCGCTGGTGCTGGCCGCCGCGAGCCCGCGGCCGATCCGGTTCGTGATGGATCACCGGATCTTCAAGACGCGTTTCGCGAGCTGGGTGTTCCGGCATGCAAAGGCGATCCCGATCGCGCCGCGCCACGAGGATCCCGACATGCTCGCGCGGGCGTACGACGCGTGCGAAGCCGCGCTGAAGGACGGCGAGCTCGTGTGCATCTTCCCCGAGGGCAAGCTGACCAAGACGGGCGACATCAACCCGTTCCATCACGGCATCGCGGAGATCCTGAGCCGCACGCCGGCGCCCGTCATCCCGATGGCGCTGCGCGGACTGTGGGGCAGCTATTTCTCCCGTCATGCGGATGCGCGGATGCCGCGGCCCATCAAGCGTGGCGTGATGAGCCGGCTGACGCTCGCGGTCGGCGAGCCGATTGCGGCGGCGGTCGCAACGCCCGAGGCGCTGCAGGCCGCGGTGACCGAACTGCGCGGCGCGCGCAAGTAGGCGGGACGCCACCGGCGCCGGTCGCCGGTCACCGCGCGGGGCCGCGATGGTGGTGGCGAACCGGCCGACGCGCGCGGGAATGGCGCGGGCGGGGCGCTCCGCGCCCGGACCCCGGCCGCGGCCGGCCCGTGTGGTCCGAACGGTTCACACGGCCCGCGGGCCCGGGACGGCTGGCATAATAGCGGTTTACCTCTTTTCTCGACCGGCAAACGATCGGCCTGCCTGCGGCTCCGGCAGCGCATCGGTTTGTCCATTTCTCTTTGGGCGGTTCCATCATGTCCGGCAATACCCTCGGCACGCTTTTCACTGTCACGACCTTCGGCGAATCGCACGGTCCCGCGATCGGCTGCGTGATCGACGGCTGCCCGCCGGGAATGGGGCTGACCGAAGCCGATATCCAGGCCGAGCTCGATCGCCGCAAGCCGGGCACGTCGCGGCACGTGACGCAGCGCCAGGAGGCCGACGAGGTCGAGATTCTGTCCGGCGTGTTCGAAGGCGTGACGACCGGCACGCCGATCGCGCTCCTGATCCGCAACACCGACCAGCGCAGCAAGGACTACGGCAACATCGTCGAGACGTTCCGTCCGGGCCATGCCGACTACACCTATTGGCAGAAGTACGGGATCCGCGACTACCGCGGCGGCGGCCGTTCGTCCGCGCGCCTGACCGCGCCGATCGTCGGCGCAGGCGCAGTCGCGAAGAAGTGGCTACGCGAGCGCTTCGGCGTCGAGGTCCGCGGCTACATGAGCGGCCTCGGCGAGATCGACGTGCCGTTCGTCGACTGGTCGCACGTGCGCGAGAACCCGTTCTTCGCACCGAATGCGGCGATCGTTCCTGAGCTCGAGGCGTACATGGACGCGCTGCGCAAGGACGGCGATTCGATCGGCGCACGCATCGACGTCGTCGCGTCGGGCGTGCCGGTCGGCTGGGGCGAGCCGGTGTTCGACCGTCTCGACGCGGACATCGCGAAGGCGATGATGAGCATCAACGCGGTGAAGGGCGTCGAAATCGGCGCGGGCTTCGACAGCGTTGCGCAGCGCGGCTCCGTGCACGGCGACGAACTGACGCCGGCCGGCTTCGTCGGCAACCATGCGGGCGGCGTGCTCGGCGGGATTTCGACCGGGCAGGACATCACCGTGTCGATCGCGATCAAGCCGACGTCGAGCATCCGCACGCCGCGCCGCTCGATCACGAAGTCGGGCGAAGCGGCGACGGTCGAAACCTTCGGCCGCCACGATCCGTGCGTCGGCATCCGCGCGACGCCGATCGCCGAGTCGATGCTTGCGCTGGTGCTGATCGACCATGCGCTGCGCCATCGCGCGCAGTGCGGCGACGTCGAGACGTCGACGCCGAAGATCTCCGGCAGCGCAACCTGATCCGGGCGGGCCGGCAGCGGCCGGCTCGATCGATACGATCGATACGATGCGAAGCGGGGCGCCAGTGGCGCCCCGTTTTCATCGGGCCGCGGAAGGCGGCGCGGCCGATTCGCGCACCCGCAGTTCCGGCAGCACCGCGCAACCGGGCCCGGCTTCGCCGTTCTCGAGTGCGTCGAGCAATGCGCGGGCGGCCTTGCGGCCGATCGCATCGGTGTCGACCCACATCGTCGTCAGCGCCGGGCGGATTTCGCGCGCAAGCGCGACATCGTCGAAGCCGGTGATCGACAGCTGCGACGGCACCGCGAGGCCGATTGCCTGAGCCTCCAGCAGCGCGCCGAGCGCGAGTGCGTCGTTGCCGCAGATCACGGCCGTCGGACGCGTCGGCCCGCTGTCGGCAATGGCACGCAGGCTCGCGCGCCCGAACGCGATCGTGGCCGCGCCTTCGTGCTGGTGGACCGGCCGGACCGCGAGCCCGCGTGCGGCCAGCGTGTCGTGAATGCCGCGCAGGCGCGCCTGCACGCGATCGTTGTCCGCGGACGGCTGCATGATGATCGCGAAATCGCGATGGCCGAGGTCGAGCAGATGCGTGGTCAGCCGCGCGAAGGCCGCGCGGTTGTCGAAGCCGATGCAGCAGTGCGGGCTGTCGTCGCGGTACGCATAGGTGACGACATAAGGCACCCGATGCAGGTCGAGCAGTTCGAATACTTCCGGCGGATAGGCTTCACCGACCAGCGACACGGCTTCGACGCCGCGCGACAGCATTGCGCGCACCTGCGCGAGCGCCTGGGCCGGATCGTAGTTCGAGCAGCCGAGGAACAGCGTGATGCCGTGCTCGGCCATCACCGCCTGCATGCCGGCGACCTGCGACGCGAACACCTGGTCGTCGAGCGTCGGGATGATCGCGCCCGTAATGTGCGTGCGCGTGGACGCGAGCGCGCGACCGGCCGCATTGGGAATCCAGTTCAACGCACGTGCCGCGTCGCGCACGCGCTGCTGGACGTCGGCCGACACCTTGCCGGGATCGTTGTACACGCGCGAAACGGTCGCAGTCGACACGCCGGCGAGTTTCGCAACGTCCCCGAGCACCGACCGGCCGCTGCCGCGGCGCGCGCGCGCCGCGCCGCCGCTGGAAGGGGGCGTGCTCATCGCCGGCCCCCGGTTGCGGCCGCCGCGCGGACTGCGCACCTGCTCAAAAACGCCATCGTTTACCCTCGGTTCGTCGTGGTCCCGCTTGCATTCGCGGTCCTGCCTGTGAGAATGTAAGCGCTATCTTGATGTCAGTCCGTATTATGTCAGACACACGTTCCAGCCGCATCACCGTGAAATTTTTGTCGACGCCGGCCGTTCCGGCGATTTTGTTTGTCGCAAATGTAAGCGGTTACATTCGATGAAGGATCACGCAGGATTCCCCAGGATCGCAGTCGTCGGCAGCCTCAACGTCGACCTCGTCACGCATGCGCCGCGGCTGCCCGTGCCGGGCGAAACGCTGCTCGGCTCCACGTTCCGGACCGTCCACGGCGGCAAGGGCGCGAATCAGGCGGTGGCGGCCGCGCGCCTCGGCGCATCGGTCGCGATGATCGGCTGCGTCGGCAACGACGCGTTCGGCGCGCGCCTGCACGATGCGCTCGCGGCGGAGCGCATCGACGTGACGCACGTACGCCGGATCGACGGCGAGGCAACCGGCGTCGCGACGATCACGGTCGATGCGCGTGGCGCGAACAGCATCGTCGTCGTGCCCGGTGCGAACGCGCGTCTCGATGCCGAATCGATCGATGCGGCACAGGACGCGATCGCCGGCGCGGCGCTGATGGTGTGTCAGCTCGAGGTGCCGATCGCGACCGTCGCGCGCGCCATCGGCAGCGCGATCGCCCATCGCACGCCGGTACTGCTCAATCCGGCGCCCGCCCAGCGGCTGTTCGACGCGTTGCTGGCCAGGATCGACTACCTCGTCGTCAACGAAACGGAAGCCGAGTCGCTGACCGGCATCGCCGTCGGCGACGACGCATCGGCGGTGCGCGCCGCCGATGCATTGCGCGCGAAGGGCGTCGGCAACGTGCTGGTCACGTTGGGCGCGCGCGGCGTCTGCTGGCGCGGCAGTGCAGGGAGCGGCCGCCATCGGGCCATCGCGGTGACCGCGGTCGATACGACGGCGGCCGGCGACACGTTCGTCGGCGGATTCTCGGCCGCCCGGGCGGGCGGCGCGTCGATGGCCGATGCCATCGCGTTCGGCCAGCGCGCTGCCGCGATTAGCGTCACGCGCCACGGCGCGCAGACGTCGATTCCGACCCGCGACGAAGTGGAGCGCACGGCCGCCTAGATTCCGCGACGACGGAAAGGCCGGCCGAGCCGGCAACCATCAAAAGGACATGGAGACAACCGCAATGAACGAAGACCACGCTGTTCCCGCCGCGCCGCCCCGTATCCGGCGCGGACAACGTATCGCGCTCGCGCTGCTGATGGTGAGCGGGATCGTCAACTATCTCGACCGCGGCACGCTGGCCGTCGCGAGTTCGGCCATCCGGGCGGATCTCGGGTTGTCGCTGTCGCAGATGGGGCTGCTGCTGTCCGCCTTCTCGTGGAGCTATGCGCTGTGCCAGTTTCCGGTCGGCGGGCTCGTCGACCGGATCGGACCGCGCCGGCTGCTCGGCGTCGGACTGATCGTGTGGTCGATCGCGCAGGCGGCGGGCGGCATCGTGTCGACCTTCGGCTGGTTCATCATTGCGCGGATCGTGCTGGGCATCGGCGAAGCGCCGCAGTTCCCGTCCGCGGCGCGGGTGGTGAGCAACTGGTTTCCGTTGCGCGCGCGCGGTACGCCGACCGGGATCTTCAACGCGGCGTCGCCGCTGGGCACCGCGCTCGCGCCGTTGCTGCTGTCGGTGCTCGTCGTGTCACTGGACTGGCGCTGGGCGTTCGTCGTGACGGGCGCGCTCGGCCTCGTCGTCGCCGTCGTCTGGTTCGCGCTGTACCGCGATCCGGCGCGCGGGCAATTGAGTGCCGCCGAACGCGGCTATCTGGATGCCGATGCGCAGACGGCCGTCGCCGCGCCGAAGCTGACCTTCGCCGACTGGCGCAGCCTGTTCTCGCACGGCACGACCTGGGGCATGCTGATCGGGTTCTTCGGTTCCGTGTATCTGAACTGGGTCTACCTGACGTGGCTGCCGGGCTACCTGACGATGGAGCGCCACATGAGCCTGATTCGCACCGGGTTCGCGGCGTCGGTGCCGTTCCTGTGCGGGTTCGTCGGTTCGCTCGTCGCCGGCTGGCTGTCCGATCTGGTCACGCGGCGCAGCCGCTCGCCGGTCGTGAGCCGGCGCAATGCGGTCGTCGTCGCGATGCTCGGGATGGTCGCGTTCACGATTCCGGCCGCGCTCGTGCAGAGCAACACCGTCGCGCTCGCATGCATTTCCGTCGTGATCTTTCTCGCGAACGCGGCATCGGCGTGTTCGTGGGCGCTCGCGACGGCGGCCGCACCGCCGAGCCGCGTTGCATCGCTCGGCGCGATCCAGAATTTCGGCGGTTTCATCGGCGGTGCGCTCGCGCCGATCCTGACGGGTGTCATCGCGCAGAAGTGGTCGTTCGTGCCGGCGCTGCTGACGGCGGCAGCGATCGCGTTCGCCGGCGCGATGGCCTACCTGCTGCTGGTGCGCAAGCCGATTCCCGAGCAGGCGGCCAGCGCTGCGCCCGGACCCCTGCCGGCCTGAGCGCCGCGGCTATATCGCGAATTCATTGGAGAAGGAGAAACAGATGCAACACCATCAGCAGTCGACCGCGACCATCGAGGGGATCGTACCGGTGATGCTGACGCCGTTCGACGACGCCGGCGCGATCGACTATGCGGGCCTCGAGCGACTCATCGAGTGGTATCTGGCGCACGGCTCGGATGCGCTGTTCGCAGTCGCGCAGTCGAGCGAAATGCAATTCCTGAGTCTCGCCGAACGCGCGGAGCTCGCGCGTTTCGTGGTCGACCGCGTGGCCGGGCGCGTGCCCGTCGTCGCGTCCGGACACATCAGCGACGATCTCGATTCGCAGGTCGCCGAGTTGCGCGCGGCAGCCGAATCCGGTGCGCAGGGCGTCGTGCTCGTGACGAACCGCCTCGATCCGCAGCGCAAGGGCAGTGCCGCGTTTCTCGATCGTCTTCACAAGCTGCTCGCGCGGTTGCCGGCGGATCTGCCGCTCGGCCTGTACGAATGTCCGGCGCCTTACCGGCGGCTGCTGTCCGATGACGAACTGCGTGCATGCATCGACACCGGCCGCTTCGTGATGCTCAAGGACGTGAGCTGCGACCTCGAAACCGTGAAGCGGCGCGTGGCGCTCGCCGCGGGGTCGCCGTTGAAGATCCTGAATGCGAACGCCGCGATCGCGTGGGATGCGATGAAGGCCGGTTCCGCCGGCTTCAACGGCGTGTTCACCAACTTCCATCCCGATCTGTACCGATGGCTGCGCACGCGCGGCGATTCGGATCCAGCGCTCGCCGACGAATTGTCGACGTTCCTGGTGGTATCGGCGGTATCGGAGGCACTTGGCTATCCGGCGCTCGCGAAGATCTATCATCAGCGGATCGGCACGTTCGGGTCGATTCGCTGCCGCGCGATCGATTACGACGTGCGCGAGCGTTTCTGGGCGCTCGACGCGGTGCTCGACAAGATCGTGTCGGGTACCGAGCATTTCCGCCGGCGGATCGCAGCCCGCTAGCGGGCGGGCAACGCGTGCGCGCGGTGCATCGCCGCGCACGCGCTGGGGTGGGGCGCGGCCGCCGGATGTCGAACGGACGAAAAAAACGCCGCGCGAGGCGGCGTTTTCCAGCGGA
>NZ_JAULUC010000019.1:0-135696 GCF_052851275.1 Burkholderia sp. SR8 | reverse complement strand
CCTTTCCGCCGAGCTCGAGCTGGTGGTGTTCGATGCGGCCGGCAAGTCCGTGCAGGCGCTGACCGACGAGCGAGCCGATTTCGGCTTCTTCGCGGTCGATCCGCTGCGCGGCGAAACGGTCGCGTTCACCGAGCCGTACGTGCTGATCGAAGGTTTCTATCTGGTGCGTGACGATTCGCCGATCCGAAGCAATGCGGACGTCGATCAGCCGCACAATCGTGTGGCCGTCGGCAAGGGTAGCGCGTACGACCTTTACCTCACGCGCGAACTGAAGGCCGCGCAGATCGTACGCGCGCCGACGTCGCCGGCCGTCGTGCCGACGTTCGTCGAACAGCAGCTCGAAGTGGCCGCGGGCGTAAAACAGCAACTCGAAGCCGATGCGGCGAAGACACCGGGCCTGCGCCTGCTCGGCGAGCGTTTCATGGTGATCCGCCAGGCAATGGGTGTGCCGAAGAGCCGCGGCGCAGCGGCGGCCGCGTTGCTCGGCGATTTCGTCGAGGAGATGAAGGCGTCAGGCTTCGTCGCGGATTCGTTGCGGCGGCACGGAATCACGGGCGCATCGGTCGCGCCGCCGCGCTGATCGGCTTGTCACCGGCAGGTCGGGCGACCGCGCTTTCCCGCCGGCGCACCGTCGCGTGATCCGCGCCGCAGCGCGCACGTCACGACGGCGCGGAGTCGGCCGTGCGCAACGTGATGCCCGTCCACGTGCCGCTCGCGGCCAGTTCGCCGATCAGTTCGACGATCGTTTCCCGCACGGCCAGCGCCGCGGAATTGACCGGTGACGTATTGGACCAGCACAGGCTCGCGGGCCGGCGAATCTCGGGCTCGACGATCCGGCGCATCTTCGGCCGGTTGGACGGCTCGCGCGACGCCAGCGCGGACGCCGGCAGAATCGTGCAAGCGAGCCCCGACTGCGCGAGCGAGATCATCGTCGGCAGCGAATCGATATCCGCGATGATGTTCAGCGGCACCTCTTCGCGCGCGAACGTGCGCTCGAGCAACAGGCGCAGCCCGTTCTGCACGCCCGGCGCGACGAGCGGCACGCCGGCGAGCGACGCGAGCGGACAGGTGCGCGCGCGCGCCGGCACCGCACCGCCCGGCTCGCCGAGCAGGTAAAGCACCTCGTCGAACAGCGGCAGCGCGGTGATGCCGGCCGTATTGGATTCGCGGAACAGGATCGCGAGGTCGAGCCGGCCGTTCGCCAGCAGCTCGTTGATGAAACCGCTCATGCTTTCGAGGTACTGCAGCCGGATACCCGGATAGCGGGCCCTGACGCGTTCGAACAGCGGCACCGCGAGAATCGACGTCATCGTCGTCGGAAAACCCACCGCGACCGTGCCCGACTCGCTGCCCGCGCCTTCCCGCACCTCCTGCCGCAGCTGCTCCATCTGCCGCAGCACGAGCCGCGCATGGCGATACAGCGCCTGCCCGGCCGCGGTCGGCTTCACGCCCTGCGGGCTGCGCACGAGCAGCGCGACACCGACGTCGCCCTCGAGCTTCGCGATCTGCTGACTCAGCGACGGCTGCGCGACGAACAGCTTTTCCGCGGCCTTGCCGAGGCTTCCGTATTCCACGATGCTGACGAAGTAACGGAGCTGGCGGATGTCCATGGCGGTTCGGTCGGCGCGAAAGCCATAGGATACCCCTATGGCCGGCACATTCAAACGGTATTTCCGCCGCGCGAGCGCATCGCCTAAAGTCACCCCATACCCATTCAGGACAGCCGGCATGCCCGGCGATGGAGGTGACAGTGAACGCTCCCCGCTCGCATGCCGGCGATGATGCCACGCAGGTCGCGACCGACCTGATCAGCGCCGAACGCGCGATCGCCTTCGCGGCCACGCTCGATCATCCGGTCGTGCCCGCGATCGGCGATGCGTTGCTGCCGGCGTGGCACTGGCTGTATTTCTGGTCGATCGCGCAGCAGGCCGAACTCGGCCCGGACGGCCACCCGCGCAAGGGCGGATTCCTCCCCGAGCTCGGGCTGCCGCGGCGCATGTGGGCCGGCGGCCGGCTCACGTTCGAGGCGCCGCTGACGATCGGCTCGACCGCCACGCGCACGTCGCGCGTGCTGTCGGTCGAACGCAAGGAAGGCCGCACCGGCACGCTCGGCTTCGTCACCGTCGAGCACGTGATCGAAACCGCGGGCGAAGTGGCGATCCGCGAGGAACACGACATCGTCTATCGCGGCGCGGCCGCGCCCGGCGCCGCGGCCCCTGCGCCGAAGGCTGCGCCCGACCATGCGCAATGGCAGCGCGACATCATGCCGGACGAAGTGATGCTGTTCCGCTATTCGGCGCTGACCTTCAACGGCCATCGCATCCACTACGACCGCACCTATGTGCGCGACGTCGAAGGCTATCCGGATCTCGTCGTGCACGGCCCGCTGATCTCGACGCTGCTGCTCGACCTCATCACGCGCTCGCTGCCCGGCGCGACCGTCGCCGACTACGCGTACCGCGCGGTGCGACCGACCTTCCTCGGCCACCCGTTCAGCGTGTGCGGCCGCCTCGGCGACGACGGCAAGACCATCGACCTCTGGGCGAAGGATCACGATGGCTGGCTGACCATGTCCGCGAGCGCGACCCTCGCCTGACCATTCCGACGCAATCCCCGATACGAAACATGAATCCGACCGACGCGTACCAAGACATTCGCGAAGCCGTTCGCGACCTGTGCGGCGAGTTTCCCGCCGAGTATTTCCGCAAGATCGACGAGGCGCGCGGCTACCCCGAAGCGTTCGTCGACGCGCTGACGAAAGCCGGCTGGCTCGCCGCGCTGATTCCGCAGGAATACGGCGGCTCCGGCCTCGGCCTGACCGAGGCGTCGGTGATCATGGAGGAAATCAACCGCGCGGGCGGCAACTCCGGCGCGTGCCACGGCCAGATGTACAACATGGGCACGCTGCTGCGCCACGGGTCGGCCGAGCAGAAACGGCGCTATCTGCCGAAGATCGCCAGCGGCGAACTGCGCCTGCAGTCGATGGGCGTGACCGAGCCGACCACCGGCACCGATACGACGAAGATCAAGACGACCGCGGTGCGCAAAGGCGATCGCTACGTGATCAACGGCCAGAAGGTGTGGATCTCGCGCGTGCAGCATTCCGACCTGATGATCCTGCTCGCGCGCACGACGCCGCTGTCGGACGTGAAGAAGAAATCGGAAGGGATGTCGATCTTCATCGTCGATCTGCATCACGCGATCCGCAACGGGATGACGGTCCGCCCGATTCCGAACATGGTGAATCACGAGACCAACGAGCTGTTCTTCGACAACCTCGAGATCCCGGCCGAAAACCTGATCGGCGACGAAGGCCAGGGTTTCAAGTACATCCTCGACGGGCTGAACGCCGAGCGCACGCTGATCGCTGCCGAATGCATCGGCGACGGCTACTGGTTCGTCGACAAGGTGTCGCAGTACGTGAAGGATCGCGTCGTGTTCGGCCGCCCGATCGGTCAGAACCAGGGCGTGCAGTTTCCGATCGCGCGCGCGTACGTCAACGTCGAGGCCGCGAGCCTGATGCGCTTCGACGCCGCGCGCCGCTTCGATGCGCACGAGCCGTGCGGCGCGCAGGCCAACATGGCGAAACTGCTCGCCGCCGACGCATCGTGGGAAGCCGCGAACGCATGTCTGCAGTTTCACGGCGGCTTCGGTTTCGCGTGCGAATACGACGTCGAGCGCAAGTTCCGCGAAACGCGTCTGTACCAGGTCGCGCCGATCTCGACGAACCTGATCCTGTCGTATGTGGCCGAGCACATCCTCGGCCTGCCGCGTTCGTTCTGACGGGAGTGCCGAACATGCGCCCACTGGAAGGCATCAAGGTCGTCACGTTCGAGCATGCGATCGCCGCGCCGTTCTGCACGCGCCAGCTCGCGGATCTCGGCGCGCGCGTGATCAAGGTCGAACGGCCGGGCGCCGGCGACTTCGCGCGCGGCTACGACGAACGCGTGTCGGGGCTCGCGTCGCACTTCGTGTGGACCAACCGCTCGAAGGAAAGCATCACGCTCGATGTGAAACAGCCTGCGGCGCTCGACGTCGCGCACGCGCTGCTCGCCGATGCCGACGTGTTCGTGCAGAACCTCGCGCCCGGCGCGACGCAACGCCTCGGGCTCGACTACGACACGCTGCGCGAGCGGTATCCGCGGCTGATCGTGTGCGACATCTCGGGCTACGGGCTCGACGGGCCGTTTCGCGACAAGAAGGCCTACGACCTGCTGATCCAGAGTGAATCCGGATTCCTCAGCATTACCGGTGCCAACGGCGAGCCGGCCAAGGCCGGCTGCTCGATCGCCGATATCGCGGCAGGCATGTATGCGTACACGAACATCCTCGCCGCGCTGATCGAACGCGGCCGCACCGGGCGCGGCCGGCACATCGACGTGTCGATGCTCGAAAGCATGGTCGAGTGGATGAGCTACCCGCTCTACTACGCGATCGACGGCCAGTCGCCGCCGCAGCAGGCCGGCGCGTCGCACGCGACGATCTTTCCGTACGGTCCGTTCAAGGCCGGCGATGGCAGGACGGTGATGCTCGGCCTGCAGAACGAGCGCGAATGGAAAAGCTTCTGCGAGACCGTGATCCGGAGGCCCGCGCTGGCGAGCGACGAGCGCTTCGGATCCAACAGCCGCCGTGTCGCGCATCGCGATGCGCTGATGGTCATCATCGTCGAGGCGTTCTCGACGCTGACGGCCGCCGACGTGATCGACCGGCTCGAGCAGGCCGGCATCGCGAACGCGCGCATGAACGACATGCACGGCGTGTGGAAACACGAACAGCTCGCGGCGCGGCATCGCTGGACGCGCGTGGCCACGCCGGTCGGCGAGATTCCCGCGCTGCTGCCGCCCGGCGTCGCACCGGGCGACGCTCCGCGCATGGATCCGGTGCCCGCGCTCGGCCAGCATACCGATGCCGTGCTGCACGAGCTCGGCTACGACGAAGAACGGATTCACACGTTGCACGCAACCGGCGCTGTCTGACCGCGCCATGCCGCGCTGATCGCAGCGCGTTCCCCAACCATCAACATCGAAGCGTGTCCGCGTCTGGTCGACAGGCGCGAGAGCGCCGCACACCTGGAGACATCATGGCCAACACCGTCAATGCGGCCGGCCGGCTCGACCGGCTGCCGATTTCAAGGTTCCACTGGAAGATTCTCGGACTGATCGCCGGCGGCGCATTTCTCGATGCGTTCGACATCTATCTCGCGAACGGCTCGGTCGCATCGATGGTCAAGGACGGCTTCACCGACTTGCGGCATGGCGCGATGTTCGTGTCGTCGACATTCGTCGGGATGATGATCGGCGCATTCGTCGCCGGTTATGTCGGCGACCGGCTCGGGCGGCGCTATTCGTATCAGCTCAACCTCGCCGTGTTCGGGCTCGCGTCGATCGCCGCGTGCTTTGCGCCGAACATCGAATGGCTGATCGTGCTGCGGTTCGTCATGGGGATCGGGCTCGGTGCGGAACTCGTCGTCGCGGCCGGCACGCTCGCCGAGTTCGTGCCGCCCGAGACGCGCGGCAAGTGGGTGTCGCTGCTCGCGATCATCACGAACAGCGGGCTCTTCGCGGCGCTCGCCGCCGGCTACTGGATCATTCCGCACCTCGGCTGGCGCTACATGTTCGCGCTGGCGGGCGCGGGTGCGCTGGTGGTCTGGTTCATGCGCAAGCGGATGCCCGAGTCGCCGCGCTGGCTGGAGTCGGTCGGGCGGCTCGACGAGGCCGAAGCGACGCTGGCCGCGATCGAGGCCGACGTGAGCCGGCAGGTCGGCACGCTGCCGCCGGTGCGGCGCACGGTCGACCTGCACGTCGGCAAGGTGCCGCTCGGCGTGCTGTTTTCGAAGGGGATGCGCGGGCGCACGGCGGTCGCCGCGTTGACTGCGATCGGCGTGAACGTGGGGCTCTACGGCTTCATCGCGTGGCTGCCGACGTTCTTCGTCACGCAAGGGCTGTCCGTCGTCAAATCGCTCGGCTTCGTGTTCCTGATGTCGATCGGGTCGCCGGTCGGCGGGTTGATCGGCTACCTGATCGCCGACCGGCTCGGGCGGGCGCGCGGCATCGTCATCGCTTCGATTCTCAGCATCGCACTGGGCTGGCTGTATGTGTCGCTGCGCGATACGACGGCAATCATCCTCGTCGGGTTCTGTCTCGTCAGCGCGATCTATACGATCACGACGCTCGGCTTGTTCGGCTACATTCCCGAACTGTTCCCGACCGAAGTGCGGCTGCGCGGCACCGGTGTCGCCGGCATGTGCGGGCGGATGTCGTCGATCGGCACGCCCGCGCTGGCGCTCGCGCTGTATCAGGCGTTCGGCGTGTCGGGCGTGATCGCGATGGTCAGTGCGACGCTCGGCGTGCTGTGTGTCGCAATCGGGTTGCTGCGCGTCGAAACCGGACGGCAGGCACTCGAAGCGGTCGCGCCGGGGACGAACAATGCGGACGGTGCGGCGGTGAGCGCGGGTGTATCGCAAGCATAAGGCCGACGTTGCCGTGCGTGGTGCGGCGGCGGGTTCGCGCGGCCGGCGCGAGTACGCCGCCCGAGCTGCCCCGCGCTTCGCTGCGCGAGCGGCTACGGCCGGCAGCGCAATGCATCGACCAGCAACGTCATCGCGCGCGACGGCTGCCGGCTGTCCGGATAGTAGAGGTGCAGGCCCGGCCACACGGGGCACCAGTCCTCCAGTACGGACACGAGCTGCCCCTTCGATACGAGCGGACGAACCATGTCCTCCGGCGGGTACGCGAGGCCGAATCCGGCCTTGGCCGCCTCTCGCGACCGCGACCGCATTCGCACGGGCCGGCGCAGCGGTTGCGCTGGCGGACGTGAATGGCGACGGTGCACGCGCCGACGCCGTGCTGCGGCTGTGCAGCTCGGCGTCCAGCTATGTGACGGGGCAGTCCATTTCGGTGGACGGCGGGCTCGTCATGCGCTGAACGCATCAGCCCTCAGACGCTTTCGCCCCCCGTTCTCACACAAGCGCGCCCCCGGTGAAAGCAGACGAGACCACGGCACCTGCACTCCCGCCCGCCTTCGTCCTCACGCCCGCTGACACTGCCATCCGGATGCGGCCATCGTCTCGGCGTTGTTCACGTTCGTCATGACGATCTCGAACAGGTCGCGTCCGAGCATGACCGGCACCGCGACCGCCATGCCGCAGCGATCGTCGGCGAGCGGCCGCAGGAACTGATAGCTGGTGTGCGCGCCGTTGATGCTGTAACCGAACAGCACATAGCCCCGCAACGCATCGACGGTACCGAGAGACACGCGCACGCGGCTGGCCGGCGCGACCGATTGCGCCGACTCGTTGATGACGGTCCACGCTGAATTCACGCGTGCCTGCCAGGCCGCGGAGAGGCCGTCCAGCTGCTTCAGTTGCTGCCCATACGGCGCGGCGCGATACACGTAGCCCGACCGGTCGACGATACGCCTGGTCAGATACCGGTTGGTCACCGCATTGCCGGCGGCGTCCGTGCCCGGCAGCAGATCGAAGCGGTACGACACCGTATCGCCGTCGCTCCACCACCACCCGTCGCTGCGATAGCGGTACGGCGCGGTGCCGGATCCAATCGCGCCCCAACCGGTATCGGTCCATTTCGTCAACGCCAGACTGCCGTCCGCGTTCACGACGACCTGCACCGGCGTCGCCTCGTTGCCGTACACGCCGCCGGCCAGCGAAACGTCCGGCGACGCGGCGACCGGCGGCGCGTTCGTACTCACCTGCGCGGGCGCAGCGGCGATGCTGCCGTCTTCCTGCAGCGCATGAAGCAGAATCGACGGAGCGAGGCTGGCCGCATCGTAGCCCGCGCCGCCCGTGATCATCAGCGCCATCCGTGCAGCGGGCAGCACGTAGAAATGGCTCGAAAAGAACAGCGTGCCGCCGCTCTTGTATGCCCCTGCCGCACCGGCGGCACGCAGCACCGGATCGTCGACATCGTCCCAGCCGAGGCCGAACGCGAACGCATAGCCGAGCCGGGTCGACTGGATCTGGCAGCGCTCGGTCTGGTCCGTCAGCATGTCGGCGATCCCCGCCGCCGACGCGATCCGTCGCCCCTGGAACACGCCGTTGCCGATGAACATCTGCGCGAGGTTCATCATGTCGAGCGGCGTCGTCGACAAGCCGCCCGTTGCATACGCGTTCGTGAATTCCTGTCCGTACTGCGTCCCGTTGCTGTATCCGAGCGCGAATTCGCCGCTGGTCGGCACGCTGGTCAGGAAGCTCGAATGCGTCATGTTCAGCGGCGTCAGGATGGCCTGCTGCACGAAGTCCGTGAAGCTCTGCCCGGTGACGGCCGCGACCACCAGCTCGAAGATCGTGAAGCCGTCGTTGCAGTACACCGCGAACTGGCCCGGCGGATGGTTCAGGTGTTCGTTGGCGAGCACCTGCTGCGCGTTCTGCGCATAGCCGGGAATCGGCACGTACGTAAACATGTCGTGCATGTTCTGACCGGGCAGACCCGACGAGTGCGACAGCAGATGACGCGACGTGATCTCGACATACTGCGGCGACAGCATCGAGAACGACGGCACGTAGCGCACGATCGGCGCGTCCAGGTCGATCAGTCCGCGATCCTGCAGGATCACGCCGGCCAGCGCCGCGATCACCTTGGTCACCGAGCCGATGTTGTAGCGCGTCGTCCGCGTCGCGGCGACGGCCGGGCTGACCGAGGCATACCCGAATGCCTCGGCCCATACCACCTGGTCGCCCTTCAGCAGCGCAACGGAGATGCCGGCCACGTTCTGGCGGTTGCCGTCGAGTTCCGCCTGAATCGCTTGTCGACCCGCGGCGATGGTCGCGCCATAGGCCGACGGCTGTTGAATGCCGTCCCCTCCGCCGCAACCGGGCAGCACCGTCGACAACAGTCCCGCGCCGGCGTAGCCGAGAAACTGCCGACGGCCTCCGCTGGCCGGAACGCCGCCCGGCTGCGGACCCTGCGGATCGCGTGTGTTCGCCATGGATGTTTTCCTTGTTCTCGTTCCAGTGTCGTCCGGTACCCCGAGCTGTCCCGGCCCTCCAAGCGTGGCCGCGATCCCCGATCCGCATTGCAGCGCGGAGGAGCGATGGACCGCCTGCTCAGGAAACCTGCTGCGTCGCACGGCGCGCGTCGCGCGTCGTCAGCGAGCTGCCGTCGGGGCTCCAGCCTGGCGGCCGGATCAGGTAATTGATCGCGGCGTGCACACTGCCGGCCTTCGCGAGATCGCGCGCGAGGTTGATCCATTCGTAAAACGCGATCCTGAACGGATTGTCGGTGCCGATGCTCGACGTCAACCCGTAGTGCGGCGTGAAACGCTCGGGCGTGTACGACCCGAACAGCCGATCCCAGATCATCGTGGTGCCGGCGTAGTTGGTATCCAGATAGTCGAAATCGCTGCCGTGATGAACACGATGCTGCGACGGCGTGTTCAGCACCGCCTCGAACCAGCGCGGCATCTTCCCGATCGCTTCGGTGTGAATCCAGAACTGATAGATCAGGCTCACCGACTGCATGAACAGGATCATCTTCGGATGAAACCCGACGAGCGGCATCCACGCCCAGAACAGGAACGATCCGCTGATCGTGCCGGTCCAGGTCTGGCGCAGCGACACCGAAAGGTTGTATTGCTCAGACGAATGGTGCACCGAGTGCGACGCCCAGAACCAGCGCACCTCGTGGCTGACGCGATGAAACCAGTAATAGCTGAAATCGTCCGCGAAGAAGCACAGCACCCACGCCCACCAGACATTCATCGGGATCGTGAAAACCCGGTGCGCATACACCCAGCTCAACACCGTCAGCACGAGCCCGCCGGTCAGGACGCTGGCGACGAACGCGCCGGCTGCCAGCGCGATATTGGCGAGCGTGTCGCGCGTGCGGTACAGGCGCCGCCCCAGCACCGCGGCGAGCCCGGCTTCGACCGCGATCAGCACCGCGAAGGCCGGCAACGCGGCCACCATGATATTGGGCAGGTTCTGCATACCGTTGCGCTCCAGGCACGCGGCCCATGGCGCCGAGGCCATTGCCGCCGTTCAGGAATTCGACCGCGGTCCGCCGGTCGGCTCATGCGCAAGGGGAACGCGAACCAGGGTGCCGGCACGACACCCTGTCGCGATGCTTTCAGAAAGTACTGCGTCCGGAACAATCGACTGCGAGCCGACCGGTTCGGTCCCGGTCGGCTCGACGTGCTGGTCTTCCTCGCTGCCCCGGCTTTCTTCGCTACCCCCGCGCCACTGTTCTCTTGCGATTGCCAGCTGGTGCGAAGGTACTGCACGCGATACGGTCAGGTAAATACCGCATATGCAGTATCTGCCGTGCCCGCTCGCCACGCCGCCGGATCAGGCGCGGGTCGGCGTGTCGATCAGCGCCTGCATCTGCTGCGGGTCCAGCGGCTTGTGCAGCACGCTGAAGCCGCTCGACGACGCGGCGTGAATGCCCTCGGGCGACGTATCGCCGGTCACGATGATCGCCGGAATCTCGCGTTCGATGACCCGGAACACAGCGTGGATGACGTCGGCGCCGGTCACGCGTCCGGCCAGCCTGAAATCCGTCACGATCATGTCGAGCTCCGCACGCCGCGCCGCGGCCAATTCGATCGCGCGGCCCGGCGACTGCGCCGCCACGACCGTGTGGCCCCAGGCTTGCAGCAAGGTCTGCATGCCTGCCAGCACGTCGCGATCGTCGTCGACGACCAGCAGCGTCTTGCGCGCGCTCCCCGGTGCGCATGCCGGATTCGTGCCGTGCTGGTCCGGCGCGGCCTCGCACGAAGGCGCAGGCCCGATCGAAGCCAGCCGCACCGAGAACAGCGAGCCGCGGCCCGCCGTCGAGCGCACCCGGACGCTGGCGCCGATCAGCACCGCCGTGCGCTGCACGATGGCCAGCCCGAGGCCCAGCCCTTGTTCGCGGTCACGGGCCGCATTGCCGATCTGGTAAAACTCCCGAAATATGTTCGGCAACTGATCGGCTTCGATCCCGATGCCGGTGTCGAACACCTGGATCTCGACGTCCGTGCCGCGCGGCCGGCACGCCACCAGGATGCTGCCGTGCGGCGTATAGCGCACCGCGTTCGACAGCACGTTCGACAGGATCGTATGCAGCAGCACCGCGTCGGTTTCCAGCCAGATGGGCGTCGGCCGGATCCTGAGCATCAAGCCCTTGGCCGCCGCGGCCTGGCGAAACTGGTTGTCCAGCGCATCGAAGGTCTGCTGCAGCGCAAAGCGGCGCGGTTCCGCATCGATCACGCCCGCGTCGAGCCGGGAAATGTCCAGCAGCACGTTCAGCAATTGCGACATGCCTTTCAATGCGGTCCGAAGCCGCTCCGCAATCTCGTCGAGGGCGCGCCCCTCGACGGCCGGCGCGCGCGCCATCGCGCGCAGCGTCGCGATGTAGAGGCCCAGCGCATGGGTCGGCTGGCGCAGGTCGTGGCTGGCGGCGGCCAGGAATTGCGACTTGCTGCGATTCGCGAGTTCCGCGCGCTCCTTCTCCGCGGTCAGTTGCCGGATCAGGTCGATGTTCTCGAAGCGCAGCGAGACGGCGTCGCGCACGGTACGCTGCAGTGTCCGGCTGAATGCGAGATTGACGGCGAGCAGGAACAGCGACAGGAAGCCCAGCACGGAAAACAGCGCGCTGCCGTATACGAACGACCGGATCGCGAACGGCAGGACCGTCGGCAATGCGTAAGCCACGTAAGTCGGCCACCACGACGACAGCGACGCGACCGAGCCGCCCGTCATGCCGGCCAGCACGATGCAGATGAGGGCAGTCACGATCGTGTTGTGCGGCGAGAAAAACAGGACACCCATCGCGCCCCACAGGCAGCCGGACACGCCGGCAAAGAACACATAGCGCCTCGCACGCGCTGCGGCCGTATCGACCGGGTGTTCGCCTGCGCGACGATCGCGCCACACCATGACCGCGCGGATCGACGTCAACACGCAGATCGCCGCGGCCCATCCCAGCAGCGTGCGCCGCGACACCTCGTTCCACAGCAGGAAGGTGGTCAGGCTGACGACAGCGATGTTGCCGACCAGAATCGGCGGCGACTGGCGGTACAGCGTATTGACCAGCTCGAGTCGAACGTTGGCCAGATACTCTTGCGCTATTCTTTTTCCCATTTCAAGGTCGCGTAGCAAATCCGGCGTTAAACTGGTCTGGTATCGATCTGGTCCGTCGCACGACGCGCCAGCGGGGATCGCGTCGTATTGTCGCAAAGGAATGCACTTCCGGGTGATCCGGGGGAAAGCGAAAGAAAAATGAAAAAAATCGTGCTTGCCGAAGACCACGCCATCATTCGCGACGGGTTGAAGTTGCTGCTGAAAACGCAAATCGACTGGCAAGTCGTCGGGGAAACCGGAGACGGGCAGACGGCCGCTCGCCTGGTGCGCGATACGCAGGCGGATCTTCTATTGCTGGATCTCGATTTGCCCGGCTATCCCGGCATCGAACTGGCGCGGCAAATCAAGGCGCAATCGCCGCAAACGCGGATCCTCGTGATCACGGGCAACCAGAATCCCGTCACGGTCCGCGCGGCTGTCGCGATCGGCGTCGACGGCTACATGCTCAAGCACGAGGATGGCGACGAACTGCTGCATGCGATCGAGGTCGTGTTGTCGGGTATCCGCTATATCAGCGACGGGCTCATCCACTTGCTCGAGAACGCCGGCGGCAATGCGGCGCCGCCGGTTACCGCGCGGGAGAAGGAAATCCTGGTGCTGATCGCCAACGGACACTCCAGCAAGGATATCGCCGCGCTGCTGAATCTGAGTGTGCTGACGGTCCGCAAGCACCGGCAGAACCTGATGGCGAAACTGCGGTTGCATAACGTCGCCGACGTCGTCGCGTATGCGCTGCACGACGGCCTGGCCGTTCTGCCGCGCGCGGGCGACGTCGGCGGGAAGGCGTTCCGGCACTGACGATCGCCGACATCGCTCCAGACGTTCGGGCAGAACGGCCGCCCTGGCGGTTTCAACGCGCGTGCCGATACCGATCGAGCACGCGCCTCCTCTTCACCGTTATCCGCACAGCTTCATCGCGGTCGTGAGCGTATTCACGACACCGCACGCGAGCGGAACCGGCACATACAGCCAGCACACGGCAAGCACCGCCTTGTCGGTCGGCCCGACCGAAGCAACCGCTTCATCCATTTTCGCGTCGCCGGAATCTACTTGCCCGCATCGGGCTGCGCATCGCTCATGTGATCGCGCTCATCGATACGCGCTTGACGAACGGTTAGCGCGACGCGCCCTCGTCGCGCGCGGGCGCCGCCATCAGCACATCGGTCAGTTTCAGCACCGGACAATGCGCGCCGGCGCCGGCAACGGCAGCGCGGTACGTATCCGTGACGGCCGCCGCGATTGCATGGGCCGCGTCGACGCCTTCCGCCATCGCCGAGTAGTAGGACAGGTCCTTCAGCGCATTGGCCATATGGAACGGCAGCGCGGACGTGTCGCCGGTCTCCAGGAACGGACGCAGCCGGTTCAGCGCGGCGCCGCCGCCACCGCCGTTCGCGAGCACGTCGGCGAGCACCGCGACGTCCACGCCCGAGCGCTTCGCGCACGCGACGGCTTCCGACAGCAGCGCGATGGTCCCGAGCGAAACATAGTTGTGCAGAAGCTTCATGCTGTGGCCGGCCCCGAGGTCGCCGACGCGCGTGATGTTTTCCGCGAAGCACGCGAGCACCGGCCTGATCTCGTCGAACAACGCGGGCGTCGCGCCGACCAGCAGGTTGAGCCGGCCTTCGTGCGCCTCCTTGGCGCCGCGCGTCATCGGCGCGTCGACGAGGCGCCCGCCTGCCGCTTCGACGAGCCGCGCCATTCGCACGGTCGACTCGGGAACCGCGGTCGAACAATCGACGACGATCGCATTGTCCTTCAGGCCGGCCAACACGCCGTCTTCACCGGTGAGCACCGCTTCCACTTCGGGCGAACCCGTCACGCAGAGGATCACGACGTCCGCTTGCGCGGCCAGTTCGCGCGCGGTCCGCACGGTCCGCACGCCGCCGCGCAGCAGTTCGTCGAGCGGCTGGTTGCCCGGATGCTCGACGACCGTGAGCGGATAACCGTGCTTCAGCACGTTGCGCGCAATACCATGCCCCATCAAACCCACGCCGATCAGGCCAATCTGCTGTTTCATGTCATTCCCGTCAAAAGATGGCGCCGCGGCGCTGCGCCGCGGCGAAATGAACTTTCGTTACCGCTCGACGAGCCGCGCCGGCAGCAGCATCGTCAGGACGAGGCCCAGCAACAGGCACCCGACCATCAGGAACAGCGGCGCCGCGAGATTGCCGGACAGCTGCTTCAGGTAGCCGACCGCATAGGGCCCGAAGAAGCCGCCGAGGTTTCCGAACGAGCTGATCACCGCGATGCCCATCGATACCGACGCGGTGCCGAGCGCCGCGGTCGGCATGCTCCAGAACAGCGGCGGAAACGAGATGAGCCCCGCGTTCGCGATGCAGAGCGCGAACATCCCGAGCCACAGCTGATCGTGCCAGACGACCGACAGCCCGAGCCCGGCTGCGCCCATCAGCAGCAGCGCGGCGACGTGCAGCCGCCGCCCGCCGCGCCGGTCCGCGCTGCGCCCGAAGAGGATCATCACGATCACGGCCACCGCGTTCGGCAGCGCGGCGAGCAAGCCGATGACGAAATCGCTGCCGATGCCCATCTGCTTGATCATCGTCGGCGCCCAGAATGTATAGCCGTAAATCGCGAAGACGTCGAGAAAGTAGATCACGCAGAACGCCCACACGAGCCAGCTCGAGAACAGGCCGCGGTGATCGGCGGATTGCGTCGTCGTGCGGTCTTCCGCCAGTACGCGTGTCAGGATCGCGCGCTCCGCGTGCGAGAAGCGCTCGCTGCGCGTGACGTCGTCGTCGAGGCCCTTCCATACGTAGGCGGCAGCCACGAATGCCGGCAGCGCCTCGAGAATGAAGATCCATTTCCAGCCCGGTATCTGCAGCGCCCCGTCGAAATACTGAAGGATGAAGCCGGTCAACGGCGATCCGATCAGCCCGGCCAGCGCGAGCGCCGCATAGAACATCGACAGGATCCGCGCGCGCCGCCGCCCAGGGAACGAACGCGCCATGTAGAGCACGATGGCCGGGATGAAGCCGGCCTCGGCGACGCCGAGCAGAAAGCGCATCGCGTAGAACTGCATCGGCGTGGACACGAACGCCGTCAAACCCGAAACGATGC
The DNA here is from genome assembly GCF_052851275.1 of Burkholderia sp. SR8. Lineage (NCBI taxonomy): Bacteria > Pseudomonadati > Pseudomonadota > Betaproteobacteria > Burkholderiales > Burkholderiaceae > Burkholderia > Burkholderia sp. SR8. The sequence goes on along the minus strand of NZ_JAULUC010000019.1, from coordinate 120,545 downwards.
CCCACGACACGACGATCCGCGTGATCCAGCGCCGCGGCCCGACCCGCACCAGCAGCATGTTGCCGGGCACCTCGAAGATCACGTAGCCCAGAAAGAATATCCCGGCGCCGAAGCCGAACACCGCATCGGAAAAACCCAGATGCTGGCTCATCTGCAGTTTGGCGAAGCTGACGTTCACGCGATCGATGTACGAAGTGACGTACGCGAACATCAGGATGGGCAGGATCTGCACGGCAAGCCGACGAAAGATCCGGTCCTCCTGTGCGAGGTCGTGCGCCGATGCCGGGGCTGCGAGGTCGCCCGGATTGCAGGTCGCGTCGATTTCCACGTTTGTCTCCGAAAGTTCATGGATGGCCCCGCGTGCGGGCTTGCGTCGCCGCGCGTGCAGTCGCTGTCGAGATAGGTGTGTGCGACAGGGGACGGTTCGAATCTACCGGGTGCCCCGCCCGCCCGATATGCGAAATCCTTCAAGCGGCACTTCGAATATCTCGAACGCATGCGCCGGCCGGCCATCGTACGGTGCAATGCACAAGCCGCCGGAAAAACGGATTCTAGCCGCCGATCGCCCGCGCGACACGGGCCGCTGCGCCGTGACCGCGGCGTCGCGGTGTGCGGCGCACCATGCGCGGCCGCTCAGGGTTAGCACCACTTCGCCCGGCGCCATGGAGCGCATCGATGGATGACATACTTGCCGCAGTTTCAACCGGAGTCCGCGCTTGTTCGATCTCACGTCCCTCGCCCTGTTCGTCCGTGCATCCGAGCTGGGCAGCCTGTCGCGCGCCGCGCAGCAGTCCCACATGTCGCTTTCCACCGCGAGCCGACGAATCGCGCTGCTCGAGCATCACTTTCGCGTGGTGCTGCTGAACCGCACGGTGGCGGGCGTCGAACTCACGCCGGCCGGCGAAGCGCTGTTGCGCCACGCGACCGACCTGCTGCTGCGCACCGATGCGATCTACACGGAGCTGTCCGACTATACGAAAGGCGCGGTCGGCCGCGTGCGTGTCTTCGCGAACATCTCGGCGATCAGCCAGGACCTTCCCGACCAGTTGCGCGCGTTCTCGCAGCGCTATCGCGACATCAAGCTGCAGATCAGCGAATTGAGAAGCGCCGACATCCTGCAGGCGCTGCGCGAAGGCCGCGCGGACGTCGGAATCGTCACGTCGCGCACCGCGACCGAAGGGATCCATCTCGCGCCCTACTGCATGGACCGCGCCAGCGTGGTCGTGCCCGACGACTATCCGCTGACCGGCGAGTCGATCGACTTCAGCGCGTTGCTCGACCACGATCTGGTCGCGCTCGACGACCGCTCGGAACTCACGCGTTCGCTCGTCAGGGAAGCGGCGCTGCTCGGCAAGTCGGTCCGCTTCCGCGTGCAGGTGCAGAGCTTCGAAGCGATGTGCCGGCTGATCGCCGCAGGGCAAGGCATCGGCATCCTGCCCGAGCGCGCGGTCGCGCTGTTTCGCGAACCGATGCGCCTGCGCTTCATTCGCCTGAACGATCCGTGGGCCAACCGCGTGATGTCGGTCGGCATCCGCGCGGGCGCCGTGCCGTTGCCGACACGCAAGCTGTTCGAGTTCCTCGCGTCGTTCGCGCCGCCTGCGCTCGTGTCCGGTGAAGCCGGGCAGTCTAGCGACTGAAGCACTGCCGCCGGCCCGCGGCCGCCGGCGTGTTGCAGATTTTCGAAGGTCCCGTTCACCGATCCGCACTTCCTGCCCGCGCGTGCGACGCAGTAGATTCGACTGACAGATTCAACAGTCCGCCGGTTACCGCAACGGAAGAGACACGGGAGACACGCCGACGCGACCCGAAGTGACCGGGCTCGGCGTCGCGTATCGAAGCTCGCGCAGCGGTTCGATGCCGCGCGGTTCACGCTGCTCCGCGTGCCTGCCCCTCCCGTGCGGGACGCCAGCTTCGTCATGGAGGCTTCCAGCAATATGAAGAACCCGCACCGCATCGCCGTCATCGCCGGCGACGGCATCGGCAAGGAAGTGATGCCCGAAGGCATGCGCGTGTTGCGCGCCGCCGCCGACCGTTTCGACATTCCGCTCGCGTTCGACGAGTTCGGCGACTGGTGTACCGATCACTACGTTCGCCACGGCACGATGATGCCGGCCGACTGGGCGCGGCAGATCGGCACGCACGACGCGATTTTCTTCGGCGCGGTCGGCGCGCCCGATATCGTGCCGGACCACGTCGCGGTGTGGGAATCGCTGCTCAAGATCCGGCGCGAGTTCGATCAATACGTGAACCTGCGTCCGGTGCGCCTGATGCCGGGCGTGCCCGCGCCGCTCGCCGGACGCCAGCCCGGCGACATCGATTTCATCGTCGTGCGCGAGAACACGGAAGGCGAGTATTCGTCGGTGGGCGGCCGGATGTTCACCGGAACCGATCGCGAGATCGCCGTGCAGCAGTCGGTTTTCTCGCGTGTCGGCGTCGACCGCGTGCTCAGGTTCGCGTTCGAACTCGCGCGCTCGCGCCCGCGCAAGCAGCTGACGGCGGCAACCAAATCCAACGGCATCTCGATCACGATGCCGTTCTGGGACGAGCGCCTCGCGGAAATCGCCCGGTCGTTCCCGGACATCGAAACGCGCAAATATCACATCGACATACTGTGCGCGCACTTCGTCCAGAATCCGGATCGCTTCGATGTCGTCGTCGCGTCGAACCTGTTCGGCGACATCCTGTCCGACCTCGGCCCCGCCTGTACCGGCACGATCGGCATCGCGCCGTCGGCGAACCTGAACCCTGAGCGCCGCTTCCCGTCGCTTTTCGAGCCGGTGCACGGCTCGGCGCCCGACATCGCCGGCCGCGGCATCGCGAATCCGATCGGCCAGATCTGGTCGGCCGCGTTGCTGCTGCAGCATCTCGGTCGCGGCGAATCGCGCTACGACGCGGCGGCCGCCGAAATCGTCGCCGCAATCGAGGCCGTGCTCGTCGCCGGCCCGCGCACGCGCGACATGGGCGGCACGGCCACCACCGAAGAACTGGGCGCCGCGATAGCGCACACCGTCGCGAATCCCGCATCGATCGAGGAATGACCCATGCAATTTGATCACTACATCGACAACGCCCGCGTCGCGCCGAATACCGGCGCGCGGATCGAAGTCGTCGACCCGAGCACCGGCGAACCGTTCGCGACGATCGCACGCGGCGATGCAACGGACGTGCAGCGCGCCGTTTCCGCGGCACAGCGCGCGATGGGCGATACGCTCGACGGCCCGTGGGCGAAGCTGTCGCCGGTCGAGCGCAGCAATCTGCTGTTCGCGTACGCGGCCGCCGTTTCGCAGCATGCGGACGAACTCGCGCAGCTCGAAGCGCGCGACACGGGCAAGGCGCTGAACACCGCCCGTACCGATGCCGCAGTGCTCGCGCGCTACCTGCAGTACTACGCCGGCTGCGTGGACAAGCTGCACGGCGACACGCTGCCCTACACCGCCGGGTTCACGGTATTGACGGTGCGCGAACCGATCGGCGTGACGGGCCACATCATTCCGTGGAATTACCCGATGCAGATCTACGGGCGCTCGGTCGGTGCGTCGCTCGCCGCCGGCAATGCGTGCGTGGTCAAGCCGGCGGAGGATGCGAGCCTGTCGATTCTGCGGCTCGCCGAAATCGCGGCCGGGGTCGGCTTTCCGGCCGGTGCGATCAACGTCGTCACGGGGTTGGGCGGCGAAGCCGGCGCGGCACTGTCGGCCAACGCCGGCATTCGTCACATCTCGTTTACCGGGTCGACCGGAACGGGCGCGCTGGTCGGCCGCGCGGCGGCCGAGCGTCACTGCCCCGCGGTGCTGGAACTGGGCGGCAAGTCGCCGCAGTTGCTGTTCGACGATGCCGACCTCGACCAGGCGCTGCCCGTGATCGTCAACGCGATCGTGCAGAACGCGGGCCAGACCTGCTCGGCCGGCAGCCGCCTGCTCGTCCAGCGCACCGTCTACGAGCGCGTGCTCGATCGTCTCGCGCAGCAATTCGCGCTGCTGCGTTCGGGGCCGCCGTCGATGAATCTGGAGATGGGGCCGCTCGTCAACGCCAGGCAGCATGCGCGGGTCCGGGCCATCGTCGAGCGCGCGCAGGCGAACGGCATTCGCGTGGCGGCCCGCGGCACCATCGCGGCCGGCGCATCGGGTGCGGGCTACTACCAGGAAGCGGTGCTGTTCCGCGACGTGCCGCCCGACAGCGAACTCGCGCAGGAAGAGGTATTCGGCCCGGTGCTCGCGGCCATGCCGTTCGACGACGAAGACGCGGCGGTCGCACTCGCGAACGGCACGCAGTACGGCCTCGTCGCCGGCGTCTGGACGCGGGACGGCGCACGTGCGCTCCGGCTCGCGCGCAAGCTGCAGGCCGGACAGGTCTTCATCAACAACTACGGTGCGGGCGGCGGCGTGGAACTGCCGTTCGGCGGCGTGAAGGCAAGCGGATATGGCCGCGAGAAGGGCTTTGAAGCGTTGCTCGGCTTTACCGCGCTGAAGACCATCGCGATCAAGCACGATTGACCGCCGCAACGGCGCGACGGCCGTGCGTGCCGTCGCCGGGGAATCGACATGTCTCGACTGACTATCGTGGGTGCCGGCCGCGTCGGCAAAACACTCGGCAACCTGATCGTCGCGAACCGCGTTGCCGACGTGCGGCAGATCTACGATCGCGACATCGCATGCGCGCGTGCGGCCGCCGAGTTCGTCGGCGCCGGACGTCCGGTCGATGATCTCGCTCCGATCGAGCCCGCCGATATCTGGCTGCTGTCGGTACCGGACATCCGGATCCGCGAAGTCGCGAGCCAGCTCGCACAGCGGTTCGAGCACGGTGCGCGAGCGATCGTCGTGCACTGCAGCGGCGCGCTGGGCGCGGAAGCGCTGGCACCGTTGCGCGCGATCGGCTGGTCCGCGGCCAGCGCGCATCCGGTGCTGAGTTTCGCGGACCCGGGAACGGCCGTGTTCCAGTTCGAAGGAACGCCGGTTGGAATCGAAGGGGATCCGCAAGCCTGTCGCGTATGGGGCGACACGCTCGCGGCCGTCGGTGCGCGGTGTTTCGAGATCCGCAGCGAACAGAAAGCGCTCTATCACGGTGCCGCGGTGGTCGCGTCCAACTTTCTTCCGGTGCTCGCGTCGCTGTCGAGCGAACTATGGCGCAGTGCGGGGCTTCCCGAAGCGCTGATGCAGGACATGTTGCGCACGCTGATGCGCAACGCCACCGACAACCTGCTCGCACTCGGCCCGCGCGAAGCGCTCACGGGCCCCGCCGCGCGCGGCGATACCGAGGTCGTGAACGCACACGTTCGTGCGATCGGCGCGTGGGATCCTGCTGCGCGAGACGCGTATCACGCGTTGTCCATACTTGCCGCGCGCCTCGCCCAAAACGGCAAGGTGCGCGCGTAAGCAACCGGTGCGGCGCACCGCCTGTTCGACCGGCGCGGCAGCGAAAATGCCGCTGCCCGCGCCCGCCGTCTTCATCGTGCGCGCACCGCGCTGCGGCACGCGCACCGTTCCCGCCTTCAGCCGAACAGCTTCATCGCGGTCGTGAGCGTATTCACGACGCCCCACGCGAGCGGAACCAGCACATACAGCCAGAACACGGCAAGCACCGCCTTGTTGGTCGGGCGAACCGAAGCAACCGTTTCATTCATTTTTCGCGTCTCCAGAATTTACTTGCCCGCATCGAGCTGCGCATCGGTCATGTGATGGCGCTCATCGACGCGCTTGACGAACAGGTTGCAGATGAATCCGACCACGAGCAGCGACGCCATGATGTGAACCGTCATCGTGTACGCATCGGCCTTCACCACGCCGTGCGCGACTTCATATGCGCGGATGTAGTTGACGAGCACCGGCCCGGCGATACCGGCCGCAGCCCAGGCGGTGAGCAGCCGGCCATGGATGCCGCCGACGTACGCGGTGCCGAACATGTCCGCGAGATACGCGGGCACCGTCGAAAACCCGCCGCCGTACATCGACAGGATCACGCAGAACGTCAGCACGAACAGCGCGATCTGCCCGGACGCGGCGAACAGCGGCACGCAGAAGTACAGCACCGCGCCCAGCGCGAAGAAGATGAAGTACGTGTTCTTGCGCCCGACCCAGTCGGACGCCGACGCCCACACGAAGCGCCCGCCCATGTTGAACAGCGACAGCAGGCCGACGAAGCCGGCTGCGGCCGCGGCGCTGACCGCCCCCTTGAAGCTCTCCTGGATCATCACCGACGCCTGCCCGATGATGCCGATCCCGGCGGTCACGTTCAGGAACAGCACGAGCCAGATCAGATAGAACTGCGGCGTCTTCAGTGCCTGGTCGATGTGCACGTGATTCGACGTGATCATCTTGTGCTTCGTCACCGCGGGCGGCGTCCAGCCTGCCGGTTTCCAGCCGGCCGGCGGCACGCGGATCGCGAGCGCGCCGATCGACATCGAGATGAAGTACGCGATGCCGAGCACGACGAACGTCTCGGCGACGCCGACGCTCGTCGCGCTCTTGAAATGATTCATCAGCGCGACCGACAGCGGCGCGGCGATCATCGCGCCGCCGCCGAAGCCCATGATCGCCATCCCGGTCGCCATCCCGCGGCGGTCGGGGAACCAGCGGATCAGCGTCGACACCGGCGACACGTAGCCGAGCCCGAGTCCGATGCCGCCGACCACGCCGTAGCCGAGGTACAGCAGCATGATCTGGTGCAGCTTCACGCCGAGCGCGGAAATCAGGAAGCCGCCGCCGAAGCAGCACGCGGCCGTGAACATCGTGCGGCGCGGGCCGACGCGCTCGAGCCATTTGCCGGCGAACGCCGCGGACAGCCCGAGGAAGAAGATCGACAACGAGAAGATCCAGCCGAGCGTCGTGAGCGACCAATCGTCAGGGGTGGATTCGGTGATGCCGATCACTTTCGTGAGCGGGCCGTTGAAGACCGAGAACGCATAGGCCTGGCCGATGCACAGATGCACGGCCAGCGCGGCCGGCGGGACCATCCATCGCGAAAAACCCGGTTGCGCGATGGTCGCTTCCTTCGAAAAGAAAGACGCGGCGCCTGCGCGGGCGCCGGGATCGATAACGCTGCTCATCAGTGGTGTCTCCGTTGGGGATCGTGGTCGATCCATTTTGTATGTCGGCGTGTCGACGGGGCGCTGTGATCGCCTGTCCGACCGGTGCCGCGCCATATGAAGTGGAAGATCATATGCATCGGTCCGTTCGGGTCGATTTGCCAGCCGCTTTGGTATCGGCTTTGAGGAAATTAGTTCATGAGCATCTCATATTCAATATGCTATTTTTTATCCTATTCAGGATGACGTCGCGACGCTGACCGTTGCGACCCGTCTCAAAGGGCTTCGCGGCCCCGCGCGGACGCCGGTCCCGAGCCGGGCGAGCGTACCGGACGCAAAACGGTGCGTCGCGCAGTCATTCTCGGTGTGCCCCTCTAAATCGTGTTCGTGGCGCTCGGCAGCAGGCCGCCGGCTGCTGCGCACTGGCACGTCGACACGCCACCCCGCCGTAACCCGCCGCCATGCGGCCCAACCGCCGGGCCACCGCCGCGCCGGCCGCTTGCGTGCACTAGACAGCGCCGGCGGCCGAAACTGAGCCGTTCGCGCATTTCTGGCGCCGCCGTCACGGAAAATGATCGATTCAGTCATATAAGGGTTTTCATTGACTGATTCGATCATCATATCGGCTAGAATGCACACATCGAGCAATCCGATTGATCGAAACGAGCAAGCGCACCGGAGAACGTACCGGCCGCCCCGTTTCGTCATACGAGTTGCGTCGGCTGGCGTACGGACCGGCGCGGTCGCGACCGCAAGCGCGCGCTCTGCGCCGCTATCGACACGACACACAACCCAGGAGACGGCGATTCCGTCCGCCGTCCCTTCCGCGATGGAGCCTGCATGTCAATTTCGTTCAAGGGAATCGTTCCCGCGCTGATCACGCCGATGACGGCTGACGAGAACGTCGATGAAGACGGCCTGCGCGCGCTGGTCGAGCGGCTGATCGAGGCCGGCGTGCACGGGCTGTTCGTGCTCGGCACCAATGGTGAATTCATCGCGCTGAATGAAGAAGAGAAGCTGCGCATCGCGCGGATCGCGGTCAGCCAGGCGCGTTCGCGCGTCCCGGTCATCGCGGGCACCGGTGCGTATGCAACGCGTGACGTGATCGACCTGAACCGCAAGATGGCCGATGCCGGCGTCGACGCGGTGTCGGTCATCACGCCGTATTTCAACGGCGTGACGCAGCCGGAGCTCTACGCGCACTACAAGAAGATCGCCGGCGCGACGCCGCTGCCGGTCATGCTGTACACGATTCCCGCGAAAGCCGGCATCACGCTGACCGTCGATACGGTGCGCCGTCTTGCCGAGATTCCGAACATCCGCGGCATCAAGGACAGCGGCGGCGACTTCGACCGTTTGCTGCAACTGATCAACCTGCGGCGCGACGACTTCGCGGTGTTCACCGGCACCGACTCGATGATCCTGTGGACGCTGATCGCCGGCGGCGACGGCGCGGTCGCCGCGACGACCAACGCCGTCCCGGATGTCGTGATGTCGATCTGGAACAAGTTCCACGCGGGCGATATCGCCGGCGCGCGCGCCGCGCAGGAATCGCTGCGCGCGCTGCGCGACGCGTTCGCACTGGGCACGATGCCCGTCGTGCTGAAAACCGCCGCGCAGATGCTCGGGATGCCGGCCGGCCCCGCGCGCGCGCCTGCGCAGCCGCTCGACGACCACGCCCGCGAGCGCCTCGCGCAAGCACTCTCCGTCTACCGCGACGCCGCGCGCGGTCACTGAAACAGGTCCCAGCATGACGACTCACCACTTCCAGACAGTCAAGCACATCGTTCACGGCGCCGGCAGCCTCGCGACGCTGCCCGACAAGCTGGCACTGCTCGATACGCCGGTCGAGCGTATCGCGCTGATCACACAACCGTCGATGGAAGCGCTCGGCATCGTCGATCGCGTGATCGAATCGCTCAACGCGAAGGACGTCGACGTGCGCATCATTCGCGGCGTCGAGCCGGAGCCGACCATCGGCAACGTCGAGACGGTGTTCAACGAGCAGATCGAGCCGTTCGCGCCGCACGCGATCCTGTCGATCGGCGGCGGCAGCGTGCTCGATGCGGCGAAACTGTTCGCAGTCCGTCTGACCAACGACGAGCCGCTGCGGAACTGGCTCGGCATCGACCTGATCAAGCGCCCCGGCGTGCCGATGATCCTGGTGCCGACGACAGCCGGTACCGGCTCCGAGGTCACGCCGAACGCGATCGTGACGCTGCCGGACGAATCGCTGAAAGTCGGGATCGTCAGCCGTCACCTGCTGCCGCAAATCGTCATTCTCGATGCGGAGCTGACGCTCGGCCTGCCGAAGCCGATCACGGCCGCGACCGGCATGGATGCGTTCGTGCACGCGCTCGAATCGTACATCTCGACGAAGGCGAACCCGATCAGCGACATGTACGCGATGGAATCGATGCGGCTGATCGGCGCACACATCGTCGAAGCCTATGAAAACGGCCGGTCGCTGAAGGCGCGCGAAGCGATGATGCTCGGCTCGATGTACGGCGGCCTCGCGCTCACCGCGGCCGGCACCGCGGCCGTGCACGCGCTCGCATACCCGCTCGGCGGGATGTTCAACGTCACGCACGGCGTCGCGAACGCGATGCTGCTGCCGCACGTGATGGCGTTCAATCTCGATGCGATCGAAGGCCGGCTGTCGAACGTCGCGCGCGCACTCGATCTCGCGTCGCAAGCCGACGCCGATGCCGACGCGGCCCGCAAGCTGATCGACAAGATGGAGGAATGGACCGCGGCCGTCGACATTCCGCAGGACCTGCGCAAGTTCGGCGTGTCCGAAGCGCATCTCGATGCGCTCGCGGTCGCCGCGTCGAAGGTCAAGCGCCTGCTCGGCAACAACCCGAAGGCGCTGACGCTCGACGACATGAAGTCCATCTACCGGCGCCTGCTGCCGTGAACGCGCCCGCACAGCCCGCGACGCGGCTCCTGATCGTCGCCGACGACCTGTCGGGCGCGGCCGACTGCGCGGTCGCCGGGTTGCGTCACGGCCTGACGGCAATGGTCGTGCTCGACGCCGCGCACGCGGCCACGCCGCCGCAGGGCGTCGACATCCTGTCGATCGACGTGGACTCGCGCCGCGCGCCGAAGGACGCGGCCGCCCGGCGCACCGTCGATGCCGTCGCGTCGCTGTCGGGCACCGGCACGCGCGTCTACAAGAAGGTGGACTCGACGCTGCGCGGCAACTTCGCGGCGGAAGTCGCCGCGCTGGCCTCTCGCGTCGGCATGGCGATCGTGTGCCCGGCCTACCCGGCTTCCGGACGCACGACCATGGACGGACGCCAATGGGTGCGCGGCGTGCCGGTAGAAGCAAGCGAATACTGGCGCAACGACCACATCGCGGGCCAGGCCGACCTCGTTGCCTTGCTGTCGGCCGAGCATCTGCGTGTCGGATACGCGGCGATCGGCACGGTGCGCGGCAATGCGGATGCACTCGCCGCGCAGCTGCGCGAGCTGCAATCCGAACGCGTGCAAGCGGTCGTGTGCGACGCGGAATGCGACGACGATCTGCAACGCATCGCGCGCGCCTCCGCGACGCTCGACCACGTATTCTGGGTCGGTTCGGCCGGCCTGGCGCCCGCCGTCATCGACGCACTGGACCTGCCGCGCAGCGTCAGCGGCCCGGCGGCCCGCGCTCCGCATCCGCAAGGCCCCGTGCTGACGGTGGTGGGCAGCATGTCGAGCGTCTCGCATGCGCAGCTGGACTGTCTCAACGCACATGCCGGCACGCGTCTCGTTGCACTCGACGTCGCCGTCGCCGCGCTGGACGACCCGCAAAGCGACGTCACGACCGTGGTCGGCGACGCGCTGCGTCGCGGCCGGCATGTCGTCGTGTCGCTGAGCCAGACGCAGCGCGGCGACGTGAACGACGGACTGCGGTTCTGCACGCGTCTTGCCGCGCTGCTCGCGCCCGTCGTGTGCCACGCCGGCGGCATCATCGCGACCGGCGGCGAAACGGCGCGCGCGCTGCTCACCGCGGCCGGCGCGAGCGCGCTGCACGTCGTCGACGAAATCGAGGACGGCATGCCGCTGCTCGAATGCCGATTGCACGGGAACACACTGCCCGTCGTGACCAAGGCCGGCGGTTTCGGCCGCCCCGATTCGATCTATCACGCCTGGCGCCGGCTTGCGAACGCAGGCAAACCGGCCGATACGGCTCAAACCAATCTGTGAAGGGAATTGCCATGGACAACCGTCCCATCATCGGCATCACCATGGGCGACGCGGCCGGCGTCGGACCGGAAATCATCATGAAGAGCCTCGCCCATGCATCCGTATACGAGCAGTGCCGCCCCGTGGTCGTCGGCGACGCCGCGCGCCTGCGCGATGCCGGCCGCCGGGCCGGTGTCGATCTCGAGGTGCGCGCGATCGACCGGCCGTCCGAAGGCGCGTTCCGCGTGGGCGTCGTCGATTGTATCGACCTCGCGCTGATTCCGGCCGACCTGCCCTATGGAAAGCTGTCGCCGATCGCCGGAGACGCCGCGTATCGATACATCGCGCGCACCGTCGAGCTGACGTCGGCCGGCGAGCTCGACGCGATCTGCACCGCGCCGCTGAACAAGGAAGCGCTGCATGCCGGCGGCCATATCTTCCCCGGCCACACCGAAATGCTCGCGCATCTGACCGGCATCGACGAAGTGTCGATGATGCTCGTCGCGCCTAATCTTCGCGTGATCCACGTGACGACGCACATCGGCCTGCTCGATGCGATCCGCAAGATCGAGCCGGGCCTCGTGCAACGCACGATCGAGCGCGCCCACGACACGCTGGTGCGCGCCGGTATCGCGAATCCGCGCATCGGCGTCTGCGGGATCAACCCGCATGCCGGCGAGAACGGCCTGTTCGGCTACGGCGAGGAGGAAGAGAAGATCGTGCCGGCGGTCGAAGTGCTGCAGGCGCGCGGCTGGGACGTCGAAGGCCCGCTGCCGGCCGATACGCTGTTCTTCCGCGCGGGCCGCGGCGATTTCGACGTGGTCGTCGCGATGTATCACGACCAGGGGCACGGGCCGGTGAAGGTGATGGGCCTCGAAGCCGGCGTGAACGTGACGGTCGGCCTGCCCGTGATCCGCACGTCCGTCGATCACGGCACCGCATTCGACATCGCCGGCAAGGGCATCGCCGACGAACGCAGCCTGCTGGAAGCGTTCCGCCAGGCCGTGGATCTCGCGACGCGACGCAACGAGCCGTCGCCGGTCGCCAGCGCCGCGTAAGCGGCCCCGTACGCAACGACACGCAGCACCGGCGGGCGATACCGGCAGGTACATGCCGGATCGCTCGACGCACCGAACCTACATCAACCGAAGGTAACGTGGAGACAAGCGATGGCCACCTTCAGTTATTGGGACACAGCCACCATCATCGGGATGGTTGTCGTCTACATCGTGATAACCAGCCTGATCAGCATTCGCCTGCGCAGCCGCAATTCCGAGCAGTTCATGGTGGCCGGGCGTTCGATGCCCGCGCTGGTGGTCGCGATCCTGCTGATGTCGGAATTCATCGGCGCGAAATCGACCGTCGGCACGTCGCAGGAAGCATTCTCGGCCGGCATCGCCGCATCGTGGTCGGTGCTCGCGGCCGCCATCGGCTTTCTCCTCTTCGGCCTCTTCATGGCCAAGCGCCTGTATGCATCCGGTGAATTCACCATCTCCGGATTCATCGCGCAGCGATACGGGCACGGCGCGAAGCTCGCGGTCTCCGCGATCATGATCTACGCGCTGTTCGTCGTGAACGTCGGCAACTACGTGAGCGGTGCGGCGGCGATCTCGACGGTCATGCGCATCGACCTGCCGACGGCCGCCGTCATCACCGCGATCGTCAGCACCATCTATTTCGTGTGGGGCGGCCTCAAGAGCGTCGCGTACCTGACGGTCGTGCACAGCGCGGTGAAGCTGCTCGGCATCGCCATCCTGGTCGGCGTCGCATGGAAGCTGTCGGGCGGCATCGCGCCGATGGCGCAAAGCATGCCCGCGCACTACTTCACGTGGACGGGCGCGTTGTCGGGCGGCACGATCGGCGCATGGATCATCGGCACCGCCGGCGCGATCTTCTCGACGCAGTTCATCATCCAGGCGATCTCGGCCACCCGCAGCCCCGAGGGTGCACGCGCATCGTCGCTGATCGCCGCGTTCCTGTGCGTGCCGATCGCGCTCGCGCTCGGCTTCATCGGCGTCGCGGCCAAGTACCTGTATCCCGGCGTCAAGAGCCTGTACGCGCTGCCTGTGTTCCTGCAGCACATGAATCCGATCCTGGCCGGCATCGTCACGACGTCGCTCGTTGCGTCGATCTTCGTCAGCGTGTGCACCGTCGCGCTCGCGATCGCGTCGCTGATCGTCAAGGACTTCTATGTACCGCGTTTCAATCCGACGCCCGACGTCGAACTGAGGATGACGCGCTGGATCTCGCTGATCGTCGGCTTCCTGCCGCTGATCTTCGTGCTGTTCGTTCCGCAGATCCTCGCGCTGTCGTTCTTCAGCCGCGCGCTGCGGCTGTCCGTGTCGGTCGTCGCGCTGATCGGCATCTATCTGCCGTTCTTCAGCGGCAAGCGCGGCGCCGTGTCGGCGCTGATCGTCGCGACGCTCGCGACGACGTTGTGGTATCTGCTCGGCAACCCGTTCGGCATCGACAACATGTACGTCGCACTCGTGACGCCGGCCGTCGTGCTGGTGATCGGCAAGCTTCTGTTTCATGGCGACGGCGCGAACCTTCGCGACAAGCCGCTCACGCATCGCGAATCGCACTGACGCCGCCTACCCAGAGAGATTTCATGAGCACCCACCTCGTTGAAGCGGCGAGCGCCGCGCCGGACCATTGCGTTCGCACGGCCTATGCCGACGCGGAACGGCAAGAAGCGTTTCTGCCCACCGCGTGCGTGCAGAACCACGCGGCCAACCTGCACTGCCTCGCCAACGGCGACCTGCTGTGCGTGTGGTTCGGCGGTACGCAGGAAGGCATTCCGGACGTGTCGATCTACCTGTCGCGGCTTGCGGCCGGAACCAACGAATGGTCGGCGCCGCGCAAGCTGTCGGACGACCCGACCCGCTCCGAACAGAACCCGGTGCTGTTCACCGCACCCGACGGCCGCCTGTGGCTGATCTACACCGCGCAGTTGTCCGGCCATCAGAACACCGCGATCGTGCGCCGCCGCGTGTCGACGGACGGCGGCGTCACGTGGGGCCCCGTCGAAACGCTGTTCGACCGGCCGGGGACGTTCGTGCGCCAGCCGATCGTCGCGCTCGACGGCGGCACGTGGATCTGCCCGATCTTCCTGTGCCGCACGGAACCCGGCGAGCGCTGGGTCGGCAACGACGACGTCAGCGCGGTCATGGTGTCCGACGACCAGGGTCGCACGTGGACGCTGCACGAGGTGCCGGACAGCGTCGGGTGCGTGCACATGAACGTTCACGTGCTGCACGACGGGACGCTGCTGGCGCTCTACCGCAGCCGCTGGGCCGACTTCGTCTACGCGAGCCGCTCGACGGACGGCCGCACGTGGAGCGCGCCCGAGCGCACCGACGTGCCGAACAACAATTCGTCGATCCAGTTCACGGTGCTGCAGAACGGCCACCTCGCGCTCGTGTTCAACGAAAGCGACGCGTCGCACAGCAAGGAGCGCCGTGCGTCGCTGTACGACGACATCGAGGATTCGGAGGACAGCGGCGAGCTGCGCGACCAGAAGGCATCCGTGCGCGGCACCGCATTCTGGGGCGCGCCGCGCGCGCCGATGTCGCTGGCCATCTCGGAGGACGGCGGCAGGACGTGGCGGCGCCGCCGCAACCTCGAAATCGGCGACGGCTACTGCATGACGAACAACTCGGCGGACCAGCGCAACCGCGAATACTCGTATCCGTCGATCGTGCAGTCGCAGGACGGTGCGTTGCACATCGCGTTCACGTGGTTTCGCCAGAAGATCAAGTACGTGCGCGTCGACGAAGCGTGGGTTCGCGGCCGATGACGCTCGCCGCGGCAACTGGCCGGCCGGTGCGGCAATTCGATAAACTTGTCGGTCGAGCTGCGCGCCGTTGCGCGCCCATTCGATCAGACCAGGAAATCACGCACATGAAAGTGACCAGGCGCCGGGAGGCGATGCTGCAGGCCGTGCTCGGCGGCATGACGGACGTTGCGACGTTGTGCGAGCACTTCGGGATGTCCGAGGCGACGGTGCGCCGCGACCTGCGTGCGCTGGCGAGCGACCGCCGCATCCTGCGCACGTACGGCGGTGCCGCCGCGGTCGGCGGCCACGAGCCGGAACCGTCGCTCGAGGAACGGCGCGTCAGTTCGCAGGAGCAGAAGGAAGCGATCGCGCACGCGGCGGGCGCGTTCGTCGAGGACGGCGACACCGTGTTCCTCGACGGCGGCACCACGACGGCGGCACTCGCACGTCTTCTCGCCGGCCGGACGGACGTGCACGTGGTCACCAACAACCTGCTCGTCGTGAGCCCGCTCGTGGCGTCCGGTGTGCACGTGACTGTGATCGGCGGCGACGTGCGCTCGTCCAGCATGAGCACGCTCGGCCCGCTCGCGCAGATCGCGCTGAGCCGGCTGAGCGTCGACAAGGCATTCCTCGGCGCCGACGGCGTGGTCGCCGAGCTGGGATTGTGCGAGGCGAGCAGCGAGCAGTCGTATCTGAAGGAATGCGTGATCCGGCAGGCCGCCGAGGTGTTCGTGCTCGTGACCGCGGACAAGCTCGGGCGCGCGAGCCAGCAGCACTGGACGCCGCTCGAACGCGACTGGACGCTCGTGACGGACGACGGCGCGCTGCACGAGCAGCTCGAACCCTTTCATGCGCAGGCGCGGGTCACGGTTCATGCAGTCGGCACGAAGCCGGCGACCGCCTCCGGCAGTTCGCCGCAGGTTCAAACGTAACGGGAGAGATCGTGGCGCAACGAGAGCAGCCGGGTTCGGTGTCACGTCATGCCGTCGTCACCGGCGCGTCGTCGGGGATCGGCCGCGCGATCGTCGAGCGTCTGCTCGCCGACGGCTGGCGCGTCACCGGACTATGCCGGTCGCACGTCGAAACGGCGCACGATTCGCTGACGATCGTGCCGGTCGACGTCACCGACTTTGCGGCGCTCGCGCCCGTGTGCGACGCGCTGGGCGCGGTCGACGCGTTCGTGCATGCGGCCGGCTTCATGCGCACCGCGCCGCTCGGCCAGCTGTCGCACGACGACGGCGCGGCGATGTGGCGGCTGCACGTCGAAGCCGCGACGTTTCTCGCCGATCGCCTGGTGCCGCGGATGCCGGCCGGCGGACGGATCGTGCTGCTGGGCAGCCGCACCGCGAACGGCGCGGCCACGCGCAGCCAGTATGCGGCGACCAAATCCGCGCTGGTCGGCCTCGCGCGATCGTGGGCCGCGGAACTCGCGCCGCAGGGCATCACCGTGAATGTCGTCGCGCCGGGCGCGACCGACACGCCGTTCCTGCGCGATCCGGCGCGTGCGGCCACACCGCCGAAGCTGCCGCCGATCGGGCGATTCATCACGCCCGACGAGGTCGCCGCGCTGACTGCGTTCCTGCTGAGCGCGGATGCGAGCGCGATCACCGGGCAGCAGATCGTCATGTGCGGCGGCGCATCGCTTTGACGCCACGTGCTGCCGCGTTTCGAATCGCGAGCGCGTGTGGCGCGACATCACCGCGCCTGTATCGGCGCGGCGCCCGTGAAAGGCTGCGGCCGCCTGCCCGCCTCCTGACGATCGATCATCCAGCCGGGATAGCTCGGCGGTAACGCACTCGCGGCATCCAGACGCGCAAGCTCGTCGCCGGTCAGCACGACGTCCACCGCACCGAGATTGTCGTCCAGCTGTTCGACCCGCTTCGCGCCGATGATGACGCTCGTGACATGCGGCTTCGCGAGCAACCACGCGAGCGCGATCCGGGCAACCGACACCTGTCGCGCGTCCGCAATGGCACGCATCGCGGCCACGCATGGCCACGCACGTTCGAGGTCGACCGGCGGAAAGTCGAAATGGCTGCGCCGCGAACCGTCGTCGGTGGCTGCGCCGGGACCGAACTTGCCCGACAGCAATCCGCCGGCGAGCGGCGACCACACGAGCAACCCAAGCTGCTCTTCGATCGCGAGCGGCACCAGTTCGCGTTCCACGTCGCGCCCCGCGATCGAATAGTAGGCCTGCAGCGTCTCGAAGCGCGTCGCATGGAGCGCCTGGCTGAGCCCGAGCGCCTTGCCGATCCTGCCGGCGCGCCAGTTCGACACGCCGACGTAGCGAACCAGCCCCTGACGCGACAGGTCGTCGAGCGCCCGCAGTGTCTCTTCGATCGGCGTGACGGAATCGTTCGCGTGGATCTGGTAAAGGTCGATGTGGTCGACCTGCAGCCGTTCCAGGCTTCTTCGTACCGAATCCATGATGTGCCCGCGCGATGCGCCCTGATCGTTGGGCTTCGGGCCCATCGCGCCGGCCGTCTTCGTCGCGAGCACGATCTCGCTGCGCGGGACGCCGATGTCGCGCAGCGCCTGCCCGACGACGCGCTCGGATTCGCCGAACGAGTAAATGTCGGCCGTGTCGATGAAGTTGATTCCGGCGGCGAGCGCGCGGGCGATGAGTCGGGTCGCGTCGGCCTGGCCGACTGAACCGATCGCCGCCCACATGCCGGCGTCGGCATTGCCGCCCAGTGTCATCGTGCCGAGGCACAGTTCCGACACGTACAGGCCGGTGCGGCCGAGTTGCTTGTATTTCATGATCGTGTCCCTCTGGATCGGATGGGAAGGATGCGGCGGCGTCCGCCCCGGCACGCCGCGCACGCGAGGAGCTCAGTCAAGGCGGCCATGCGCCGCCCGAAACTGTGCGGCGATCGTCGCGACGCGCGCGCCATAGCGGCGGGCGGTTTCGAGGTCGCCCGGCGACATTTCGTCCGGCGACGCATCGGCCGGCGTCTGCGCCATCGGCCCGATGTAGGCACCCATGCGGTTCAGGTCGTCGCGCAGCGACGCCTTCAGGTTCGCGGGCTTGATGTCCATGCTGACCCAGATGCCGCCGTGCTGGCCGGCGAGCAGCACGAAGTACTCGAGCGTGTTCAGCTTGTCGCCGTTGATGCTCGCGCTGTTCGTAAAGCCGCCGAAGATCTTGTTGCGCCACGCGCCTTCGAACCACGCCTTCGACGATGCATCGGCGAATTTCTTGAACTGCCAGCTCGGGCCGCCCATGTACGTCGGCGAGCCGAACAGGATGGCATCGGCGCCGGCAAGCGTGTCCCACGCGTGTTCTGCAACGTTGCCGTCTGCGTCGATCGCGACGAGTACGGCGCCGGCGCCTTCGGCGACCTCTGCGGCCATCCGTTCGGTATGCCCATAGCCGGAGTGGTAGACGACGGCCGTCTTAACCGGCGGGGTGTGTTGCGTCATGGTGGCGTCCTTTCGTTCAGGTGTCGTCGGGCGACGACATCGAAACGCACTCTACTGAGTCACAACTGAGTTATAAATGACGACCGATTGAACGTACTGTTACTCCACGAGTGAACAATGCAAAATCTCGATGCGCTGTTGATCTTTGCCCGCGTCGCCGAAATGTCGAGCTTCACGCGGGCGGCCGAAAGCCTCGGCATCCAGAAAGGCCGTGTGTCGATGGTCGTGCGCAGCCTCGAACGCGACGTCGGCGTTGCGCTGCTGCATCGGACGACGCGCAGCGTGCAGCTGACCGAAGACGGCCGCGCGTTCTATTCGCGCGCCCGCGATCTGCTGGCCGAGGTGCAGGAACTGCAATCGATGTTCTCCGGCAACGGCACGCGGCTGCGCGGACGATTGCGTGTCGACATGCCGACCGAGCTGGCACGCAGCGTCGTGGTTCCGGCACTGCCGCAGCTGATGGCCGCGCATCCGGAGCTCGAGCTGGAATTGTCGAGCACCGATCGACGGGTCGATCTCGTGCAGGAAGGATTCGATTGCGTGATTCGTCTGGGGCCGATCGTGGACGAGACGCTGATTGCGCGGCCGCTGGGCCGGCTGCGCATGATCAATGCGGCAAGTCCTGCGTATCTCGCGCGGTACGGTGTGCCGCATACGCTCGACGATCTGGTCGGCCAGGGACACCGGATGATCCACTACACGCTGACGCTCGGCGCGCGGCATCCCGGGTGGGAATATCCGGCCGGTGATGGTTATGCGACGCTCCCGTTGCCGAGCGCGATGCAGGTCAACAACGTGCAGACCTATCATGCGGCGGGGCTTGCCGGTCTCGGGCTGATCCAGGCCGGGTACTCGGGGGTCGCGAGTCATATCCAAAGCGGCGCGCTGGTGGAGGTGCTGCCGGATCTGCGGCCGCAACCGCTGGCGGCGTCGCTCGGCGTCGCTCGTCGTCGCTCATCGGCGCAATCTGTCGCCACGGGTGCGGGCGTTCATGGACTGGATCGAGGGGGTGTTGGCGCCGTATTTTGATTGAGGGGAGTGGCGGATCACACGCGCGGCCGGCGCTTGAACGCCACGGGCGCCGCGCGGCACCCGCGCCCTGCTACGCGAACCGGTACAGCTTCGCCGGATTGTCGACGAATATCAGCCGCTGCCAGTCCGGACGCCCGATCCAGCCGGCAATCACGTCCAGCATGCCTGCATCATCGGGCTTGTCCGTCTTCTGTGTCGGATGGGGCCAGTCGGTGCCCCAGAGCATGCGCTCCGGCGCCATGTCGATCAGCGCCTTCGCGACCGGTGCGACGTCATCGTACGCAGGCGCACCCGTCTTGCTGTCGACGTACGGGCCTGACAACGTGATCCACGTATTGCCCTTTTCGACGAGGCGTTGCGCGGTACGAAACGCGGCCGACGCCAGCCCGCCGGGCTGCGGCACATGCGCGATATGGTCGATGACGAGCGGACAAGGCAGCGCCGAAAGATGACGCTCCAGCGCCGGCAATCGCGCGCCCTGAACCACCAGCTCGATGTGCCATCCGAGATTCGCGACACGCGCGGCCAGCGGCGACAGCATGTCCAGCGTCGTCGCGCCCGGATAGCTCAGGTTGAACCGGATCGCACGGATGCCGCCGCGATCGAGCGCCCGAAGTTCGTCTTCGCTCACGGTGCCGTCGACGACGGCCACGCCACGCGCGTTGTCGCCGAACTGCGCGATCGCCGCCAGCGTGCAGCGATTGTCCGTTCCGTACGTCGACGGCGTCACGACCACGTTGCGTTTCACACCGATACGCGCCTGCAGGTTCCGGTATTGCGCGACGGTCGCATTCGGCGGCCGTAGCGTCGTGCCCGGCGCAACCGGAAACCGGTCATCGTAGATATGCATGTGGCAGTCGATCGCCCCTTCGGACAGCCGGAACGCCGGCCGCTCGATGCCGCCCGACCACGTTTCGTCGGCAGCGGCCGGCCTCGGCAATGCCGCCGAAGCCAGCGTCGCACCGGCGATTCGAAGGAACCCGCGTCTCGCGATGCGCGCCATGTTCAGATCGTCCCCGTCTTGCCGACCAGCTTGCCGGCCGAATGATTGCGCGTGAGCAGCAGCAGCGTCGCGACGCTCACGAGCGTGAGGACCGCGAGCGGCATCAACGCGAGCGCGTAGCTGCCCGTCGCCGCCTTCACCCACCCGTACACGTTCACCATCAGCCCGCCGCCGAGCAGGTTCGCGATCGCATTGACCGTCGCGAGCCCGGCCGCCACGGTGCTGTTGGACAGCATGTCGGTCGCCAGCGCCCAGAACGGGCCCTTGAACGAATACGCGCCCACCAGCACTGCACAGAGCATGCAGACCGTCGGCAGCAGCGATCCGCTCAGCGACGTCGCGAACAGGCCCACGCCGATCAGCAGCATCGGCACGACCGTGTGCCAGCGCCGTTCGCCGACGCGGTCCGAGCGCCGGCCCCAGTAGACCATCAGGATCGAGGCCCCCGCATACGGCACCGAATTCAGCAGGCCGGTCTGCATGACGGTCAGGCCGAACGACTTGAGCAACTGCGGCTGCCACACGGACAGCGTGCTGCCTGCCGCGGAAGCGCACGTGTCGACGAGCGCGAGGCACAGCACGTAGCGGTTGCGGAACAGCTGCGTGAGCGGCAGCGACGGCACCTTCTTGGGCGTCTTGTGGCCAGCGGCAAGCGCGCTCGACAGCCACGCGCGCTCGTCGTCGTCGAGCCACCTCGCGTTTTCCGGCTTGTTCGTCAGCATGAACAGGCACGCGATGCCGAGCAGCACGGTGGGAATGCCTTCGAGGATGAACAGCCAGTGCCATCCACGCAGGCCCCAGACGCCGTCCATCTGCAACAGCAGTGCGGAGATCGGCGAGCCGATGAAGCTCGCGGCCGGGATCGCGACCATGAACGTCGCGACGATCCGCGCACGATACTGCACGGGAATCCAGTACGACAAATAAAGCAGCACGCCGGGAAAGAAGCCGGCTTCGGCCGCGCCCAGCAGGAAACGCAGCACGTAGAAGCTCGTCGCGTTGTGCACGAGCGCAGTCGCCGCCGACACGATGCCCCACGTGATCATGATCCGGGCGATCCAGATCCGCGCGCCGTATTTCTGCAGCGCGAGGTTGCTCGGCACTTCGCAAAAGAAATACGAAATGAAGAACAGGCTGCTGCCGAAACCGAAGACTTTCGCGGACATCCCGAGGTCCTGATTCATCTGCAGCGACGCCATCCCCACGTTGCCCCGGTCGATAAAGGCAAGCAGGTAGCAGAGCATCAAAAAGGGAATGAGTCGCCAGACGACCTTTCGTATGGTCCGGCGCTCGATCGCGGACGCTTCCATGAAACTGCTTTGCATGTTGTCTCCATTTATTGTGCGCCTAAGCGCGAACCCGTGAACCGTTGCCACGCGATGATCGCAATCACGCCGCACGCGAGCACGACGGCCATCGCCGCGAATGTGTGGCGCACGCCGAGTGCCTCGGATGCGCTTCCGACCAGCAGGTAACCGAACGGCATCGTGCCGTTGTAGGCCATGCCGTACATCCCGACGAGCCCGCCGCGCACGTGCTCCGGACACTGACGTTGAATGGTTGCGTTCGTCGACGTGGCCGCGAACGTGAGGCTGAAGCCGAGCGCATAGAACGCGGGAACCGATCCCGCCGCATCGGTCGTCGCGGCCAGCACCGCCAGCGCGCCGACTGCCGTCCACGGTGCGTAAGCGATCAACCGGCGCGACGCGCGCGGCCCGAATGCCGACGAGAGCAGCACCGCCGCGCTCAACGAGCCTGCACCGGCGCATGCGAAGAACACGCCGGTAAAGCGCGCCGCGTCGTGAAACGCCTGGTCCGCGAGCAGCGGCACGAGCGTCTGGTAGCTGCCGGCGAACAAGCCGATGCACGCGAGAATCGGCAGATAGCGGGCCGAGAACGCATCGGACAGCACGTAGCCGACCGCGTCGCGCAGGCCGCTTTCCGCGCGCGGCGGGCGGTCCACCGACGCAGTCCGGATCGACCGCACGCACGCCGCCATGAAACACAGCGCGAGCGCATAGATCGCAAACGACGTCCTGGGCCCGAGCGCCGGATAGACGAATCCGGCGATGGTCGGGCCGACCATGCGCCCGACGTTGTAGACCATCGTGTTCATCGCGACCGCGTTGGAGGTATGCGTCGGATCCTGCAGGCTCGTCAGCAGCAGCACCTGCCGCGCCGGCGTTTCCACCGCGCTCGACACGCCGATCGCCAGCGCATGCGCGAGGATCAGCTTCACGCCGAGCAGGCCGAGCAGCGACAACGTGAAGAGGCTGCCCGTCAGCAGCAGCGATGTCATCAGCACGCATAGCGTCACGCGGCGCGCGTTGGCCGAGCCGATGCGGGAGCCTGCCACCGGCGCAACGATCAGTTGCGGCCCGTACAGCAGGAAGTTGAGCAGCGCGAGGATCGCCGCAGAGCCGGACAAGTGATAGATCAGCAGATTCAGCGTGACGTTCTGCGTCCAGCTGCCGAGCACCGACGCGACCTGCCCGCTCAGATAGCGCCGCAGCGAGGCCTCCGACAGCGCGGGAAACAGCCTGTTCACCCACCCCGCTTGCGTTGCCACGTTCATGACAGCGCCTTCCCGCGGGTTTCGGGCGCGAACAGCACGACCACGGCCGCGGCGATGAACGCGACGATCGTCGTCGCGAGTCCGAGCACGAAGCCGCCCGACGTCGACGCCAGCGCACCGATGATCAACGGGGCGATGAAGCCGCCGAGGCGGCCGCCGTTGTACGCGAGGCCCATGAAGAACCCGCGCGAGGCCGTGTTGCCGATGATCTCCGCGAGGAACGGGCCGGCACCCGCGAAGATGCCGTTCACGCTGAAGCCG
Source organism: Burkholderia sp. SR8 (assembly GCF_052851275.1). Classification (NCBI taxonomy): domain Bacteria; kingdom Pseudomonadati; phylum Pseudomonadota; class Betaproteobacteria; order Burkholderiales; family Burkholderiaceae; genus Burkholderia; species Burkholderia sp. SR8. The sequence continues at coordinate 97,285 of NZ_JAULUC010000019.1, read as the reverse complement.
GTCAGAAAGATCGCGGTCATCAGCAGCAACGGATTCGCCGACACGATATACACGCCGACGGCCATCGCACCGACCAGCAGGTAGGCCAGGAACATCGGCCGCCGGCCGAGCCGGTCTACCCACGCCGAGAACAGCAGAAACCCGGTGATCGCGCCGAATTGCAGCGCCAGCACGAACTTCAGGCTATGCACGAAGTCGAGATGCTTCACCGTGACGAGGAACGTCGGCGTCCACGTGAATACGCCCCAGTACAGGTACTGCAGAAAGAAGATGAAGCCGAAGGCGGTGAACAGGCCGCGCACGTTCAGTTTCTCGTGACTGGCCGCGTCGGGCTTGCGGGCCTGCGACTTCGCGTGCCGGCGTTCGAGCCAGATCGGCGATTCCGGCGTCTTGCGCGCGACCCGGAACAGAATGAAGAACGGCGACGCACCGATCAGGAACAGCAGACGCCAGCCGTCGCCAACCAAGCCGCCATGCGCGGCACCGACGATGCCAGAGATCACGATCGCGAGAATCGCGCCGATCGGCAAGCCCATCTGCATCAGCGCGCCGCCCTTGCCGCGCCGGCTCGGGTGCCAGGTCTCCGCGACGAGCGCCGCGCCGGCGGTCCAGGTTCCGCCCATGCCGAGCGCGCCGAAAAAGCGCAACGCGGCGAACCAGTGCGCGTCGGGCGCCAATGCGATCAGGCCGGAGAACAGCGAGTAGATGCCGACGCAGAGCAGCGCGGTGCGCACGCGCCCGATCCGGTCCGACACGAAGCCGAACAGAATGCCGCCGACGATCTGTCCGGCCGCGGTGACGCTCGTGAAAACGCCGAGCTGCGCCTTGCTCAGCCCGAACTGCAGCGCGAGCGTCGGCAGCAGCAGCGAAAGCAGGAACGAGTCGTAGCTCTCGAACATCCAGCCGAGGCCCGCGAGCGACAGCGAGCGCCACTCGATACCGGTAATACGCGTGAAGCCTTGTTCCGCGACTGCGGACTCCATGTTCTGCGTCGCTACGGTTGCACTCGTCTTCATGGGTTGTCTCCGGGAATCGCGATGCGATACGTCGATGCAGCCGTCCCACTGAACAGCGCGGCCTTTTCATCGGCCGACATCGCGAACGCGAGTCGTTTGAACGCGTTCCATAGCACGCGATAGCTGAACATCCCCTTGTCGACGGGGAAGTTGCTTTCGAACATGCAGCGCTTGACGCCAAAGAGTTCGACGCAGGTGTCGAAATGCGGCCGCCACGCCGCCGCCAGTTCCCGCGACGACGGCGGCAGGTCGCGCGCGGCGAACTCGAAGCCGAACACGGTCATCCCGGCCCCGCCCAGCTTCATGCGCGTGTTCGGCAGCGCAGCGAGACGCGCGAGTTGCCGTTTCCATTGCGCGTGGACTTCCGCACGCCTTCCCGCATGCGGGCCCACGCCGAGCGGACCGCCGAAATGGTCGATGACGACGGTGACGTCCTCGCATGTGCGCGCGAGTTCGTACAGGTCGTCGAGTTGCGTGTGATAAACCCACGCGTCGAGCGACAGCCCGTAGCGGCCGAGCGTCCGCACGCCCTGCCGGAAGGCGGGATCCGACATCCGGTCGCGCGGCGGCGTAACCGGGCTCGATCGCACGTCGGCACTGGCATGCCAGGCGAGCGGGTTGCGGATTCCGCGCAGTCGCCCGCCGGAAACCTGCAACATCGTGTCGAGCACCGCATCGAGCTCCGCGGCGAGCGACAGATCGGCACCGCCGACGATGGCCTCGCAGCACCGGGCAGTGCCGTATGCGCCGCTTTCGAACATCGCAGCGATGCCGCTGGCGAACTCCACTTCGCCAACCGGCTTGAACGCATCCGGCCCGCTTGCGCGCAACATCGAGCGACACTGTACGTAGACCGTCGACACGACGCGATGCCCGCTGCACACGTCCGCGCCGAACTCGTCCGCGAGATAGCGTCCGGTCTGGCGGTCCCACAGGTGATGATGAGCGTCGACGATGGCCAGCGCGGGGTCGAGCACCGGCTCGTCGCGCAATGCGAGCCACGCCGGCCTGACGGGCAGATGGGGCGCGTGAACGGTCTGCATCGCGCTAGCCTTTAGAACTTCTGGCGCATGCCGATCACCACGCCCGTCTGGTCGTGGCCGGGTGCGACCGTGCCATAGCCGTTCACGCCGAGCGCGGAGCCGCCCTTGTTGCGCGCGAAACCCGCGGTTGCGTAGATATCGGTGCGCTTGGACAGCAGATAGTCCGCACAGAGCACGGCGAGCCACGGATCGGCGCTGGTCGACTGCACGTCCTGGAAGTAGGCCGTTGCCGTGACGACGAACGCCGGCGACACCGCGTATTGCGCGCCGGCCCAGTACAGATGCGCCGCGCTCGCTTCGGAGCCGTTCGCGATACGGATCGGGTTCGCCGGCAGGAACGCGTTCGACGCATGAAGATAACGATAGCCGGCGAACCCCTTCACCGGTCCGATCGCATACGACGCGGCGGCCGTGGCGCGCCGCTCGGTGCCCGTGTTCGTCGCGACGGTGTTGCCGTTGCGCTGCTCGTACGACACGCTCGCGGCGAATGGTCCTTGCGCGAAATTCAACGCGCCGCTGAAGAAGCGGCCGGTGAGTTGCGCGCCCGGCACTTCGGCGCCGTACCCCGTGTCGTAGCGGGTGCTGTACATCGCCTGCGCCGTCAGCGGACCGAACACGCCGGTGTACTTCGCCGAATTGTCGATGCGCGCGGCGGCCGCGTAGTCGAGCGACAGCACCGAGTATCGCGACGACGCGCCCATCGGGTCGAAGGCCACGGCCTGTTCGTAGAAGAGCGAGTTCTGGCGGCCGAAGGTCAACTGCTGACCGCGGTACGACAGCCCGACCCAGGCCTGCCGGCCAAAAATCCGCGATGTCGTGGCGGCGTTCGAACCGAGGCCTTTCGTCGACTGCGCAGTCGTGCCGTCATTGACGTTGAAGCCGCTTTCCAGCTGGAAGATGGCCTTCATGCCGCCGCCGATATCCTCGACGCCCTTCAGCCCCCAGCGCGAGCCGGACAGGTTGCCCGACACTTCACGCGTCTGCGCGCCGCCAGCACTTGTATTGTTGATGTGCTCGATACCGACGTCGGCAATACCGTACAGCGTGACGCTGCTTTGCGCGTGCGCGGCACCGCACCACAAGGTTGCGCTCGCGACGGTGATGGCGCCGATCGCGACGCGGGATTTCGGGCAGACATTCTGGCTGGCCTTGTTCGACAACATGGAGTCTCCAAACTGGTTTTATGAGTGGGTCGGACAACGGAAAAATCACGACTGGCGGGCTGCCGATGCTTCGCCGGCGCCCGAGCCCGGATCGCCGAGCCATCCGATGGTCAACGCACCGAGCAGCAGCACACCCGACACGGCGATGAGTGGCACGGTAAAGCCGCCGGAGAATTGCTTGAGCGCGCCGATCATCGACGGCCCGACGAAGCCGCCGAGATTGCCGACCGACACGATCAGCGCGAGTCCGCCCGCGGCGGCCCGCCCGGTGAGGAATCCTGACGGGATGGCCCAGTACGTCGCCTGGAACGCGAGGATCCCGCTCACCGTGACGCACAATGCGATCAGCTTGAGAACCGGCGCATCAATGAACGCGCTCGCGCACAACGCGACGGCGGCGACGGCCAGTGCGCCCGCGACATACGGAATGCGGTTGGCCGCACGATTGGCGATGCGCGCCCACCAGAGCATCACGCCGGCACCGATCGCATACGGAATGGCCGTCAGCCAGCCGACCACAGCATGTTCGACGCCGAACTGCCTGATGATCTGCGGCATCCACAAGCCGACGCCGAGCGAGCCGACGATCCCGCAGAAGTTGATGAACGCGAGCACGAACACGCGCCAGTTCGTCATGGCGTCGCGCAGGTTGCTGCCATGCTTCGCGCCGATGTCGCGCTGCTCGAATGCGACGCGCTTCGCGAGCGACGCCTTCTCTGCGTCACTGAGCCACGCGGCTTTCTCTGGACGATCGGCAAGCACGAACAGGCACGCGATGCCGAGCATCACGGCCGGCACGCCCTCGATCAGCAGCAGCCACTGCCAGCTGCGCAGCCCGTGCAGTCCGCCGAGTTCCAGCAGCGCGCCGGAAATCGGCGAGCCGATCATGTTCGCGACGGGAATGCCGACGAGGAATGCGGCCGTCACCTTCGCGCGCCACTTGCCGGGAAACCAGTGCGTGAAATACAGATAGATGCCGGGCGTGAAACCCGCCTCGGCGAGCCCGAGCAGAAAGCGAGCGGCCGCAAAGCTCCTGGGTCCGACGACGAACGCAGTCGCCATCGACAACAGGCCCCACGTGATCATGATTCTCGCGATCCATACGCGCGCCCCGACTTTCTGCATGATCAGGTTGCTCGGAATCTCGAACAGGAAGTAGCCGATGAAAAACAGGCCCGCACCGACACCGAACTGCTCGGCCGTGAGGCCGAGGTCCTTGTTCATCGTGAGCGCGGCAAAACCGACGTTGGTCCTGTCGAGATAACTGATCACGTAGCAGGCGAAGATGAACGGCAGAATGCGCCGGAACGCCTTGGCGAGCGTGCGCTCGCTGGCCGCGTAATCGTCGTCGGCAAGGCGCTCTGCGGATCGCGCGTCGGCGCGCGATGCGTCATCGCCGACGCGCAGCGTGTGCGAAATGGTCATGCTTGTCTCCTTCGTCGCGCGGCTGGCGGCGCGATCTTTCGGCATACGGGCGGGAAGCCGACCTCGCGGCTTCCCGGCTCGGCTCGCGGGTCTCAGTCCTTCTTCGCTGCCTGTTTCGGCAGCGGACCGGCTATGGCCATGTCCGCTTTCAGCACGGAACCGGACGTCGATTCGGTGATGAAAAGCGTCTTCATGTCCGCGCCGCCGAAGCACACGCTCGTGAGCGACGCCCCTTTCGGTCCGGTCAGTATCTCGACGGGCTCCGCGCAGTGATTGAGCACCCACACGCGGCCGAGCCCCGGATTCGCGACGAACAGGCGTCCTTCGAGATCGACGGTGAGGCCGTCGGGGCCGCTCGGTCCGTATGACGTGAAGAACTGGCTGACCTTGCTGACCGACCCGTCGGCCTGCAGCGGCATGCGCCAGACGGCATTGCCGCGCGTCATCGCGACGAACAGCACTTTCTCGTCGCGTGACAGAACCAGTCCGTTCGGGCTCGGGCAGGTGCCGAGCAGCATGTCGAGCTTGCCGTCGGGCGACAGCCGATACACGCGGCCCGTCGGATCGTGCAGCCCGGTCTGCCCCTGGTCGGTGAAATAGATGGTGCCGGCCGAGTCGAACGTCAGGTCGTTCACACCCTTGAAGCGCTCCGTGTTGCGGCGCTCGAGATAAGGACGAACTTCGCCGCGCTCGATATCGAGCAGCATCAGGCCGTTCCGGTAGTCGGTGATGATCAGGTGCGATTCGTCGAAGCGCTTCATCCCGTTGGGTTCGCCGTCGTATTCGACGACGAGATCCCAGTCGCCCGACGGCGAAATGCGGAAGATGCGCCCGTGCGGAATATCGGTGACGAACAGATGACCGCTCGGATCCCAGACGGGCCCTTCGAGAAAGGAATCCGTGACCATGCCGCCGCGGTTCGCGCGCGCCCATTCCGTGCGGACGTCCGGCTTGCGAAACTTCTCCGGCATGCGCGTGAACACCTCGGCTTCGCGCACTTCGGGACTCGTCAGATAAAACATGCGTGCCTCGATGTTCAGGGTTCAAGCTGCGCTATGCGCGCGTTCGTCGAGCACCGCGAGGATGTTCGCGGCGGCGCCCTTCCCCATGTTCACGTATGCGGCATCGCTCACGCCGCCGATATGCGGAGACAGAATGACATTGGGGATGTGCTGGAACGGGTGCGGCGCCGTCATCGGCTCGACGTCGAAGCTGTCGAGCCCGGCCGCGCGCAATTGGCCACTTGCGAGTGCGTCGGCGAGCGCCGCTTCGTCGATCAAACCGCCGCGTGCGGTATTGACGAGAATCGCCCCGCGCTTGAAACGCGCGAGCGTGTCGCGGTTGAGCATCCGCCGATTGTCGGCCGTCAACGGACAATGCATCGACACGATGTCCGACTCCGCGTACAGCGTGTCGAGCGGCACCAGCTTCACACCGGCAGGCGGCTCCGTCGCGAACGGATCGAACGCGAGTACCTTCATGCCGAACGCCGCGCCGATCGCGGCCACGCGCCGGCCGATCGCGCCGAGGCCGACGAGGCCGAGCGTGCGCCCGTCGAGTTCGACGGACTTGTGCGTTGCCTTGTCCCAATGCCCTTCGCGCATGCGGATATCGAGTTGCGGAACCGACTTCGCACACGCGAGCATCAGCGCCCATGCATGCTCGGCCACGGCGGCCGCATTTGCGCCGACCGCGGCGCACACCGCGATGCCGCGTGCCGCAGCAGCGTCCTGATCGATCACGTCGATGCCGCTGCCGTGTTTCGAAATCACCTGCAGATTCTCGGCCGCATCCATGATGCGGGCGTTGATCTTGCCGTACCGGACCACGATCGCGACCGGCTTGTGCTGGATGCAGAGCGCCACGATGTCGTCTTCGGTCGGTTGCTTGCCGGCGAACACGACGTCGAACTGCGCAAGCATCTCCAGCGCTTGCGGCGCCAGGTCGGCGGCGGTCACGAGGACCACGGGCTTGTGCGAAGCGGTCTGCATCACAGTGCCTCGCCTTCGGCCAGCATGCCGGCCGCGCGCAACTCCTTCTCGATCCAGCCCGGACGCACGTCGCCCTTGTGGATCGCTGCGATACGCGCCGTCTCCGCGTCGAGCTTTTTCTGCGCGAGATCGACGATGCGCGCGACGTCGGCGCGCGGAATGACGACGACGCCGTCGGCGTCGCCGACCACCAGATCGCCCGGATTGACCGCCGTGCCGCCCAGCGAAATCGGCGCATTCACTAGCCCAGCGACACTTTTGGTCGGGCCGCACGGATTGAGGCCGGCGGAGAAGACGGGATAGTCGCCATTGGCCAGTTCGTGTGCGTCGCGCACCGCGCCGTCGATGACGAGGCCGGCGATGCCGCTCGCCTTCGCCTGCGTCGCCATGATTTCGCCGAGCAGCGCGCAGGAGATGTCACCCTTGCCGTCGACCACGATGACGTCGCCCGGCTTCGCAACGGCGAGCGCCGCGTGGATCGCGAGGTTGTCGCCCGCGCGGACTTCAACCGTGATCGCGGGGCCGGCGACCTTCATCGTCGGCGACAGCGGCCGCACGCGACCGTGCACCGTGCCGCGGCGACCGGCGACGTCGGCCAGGATCGCAGCTTGATAGCGCGCGGCGGCCTGCACGAGTTCGGGTGACACGCGCTCGATGTCGCGATTGATCGGAGAAATGCTGACGGATGGCTTGCTCATGATTCGACCTCGGGTTAGTCGTTGTACTCTGTACAACACTGGTGTACATGGTGAAATCACTATACCCAGACGATGCGACCCATGGCACTGGCGTTTACCCTTTTACGTGATAAACCACTGTTTTACTGTGTACAATCTCTCGCACATGACGATGGGAGACCAAGAATGGGAAATGACGGCGTGGTGGCCGTGGAGAAAGCGCTTTCGCTGCTGGACTGCTTCAAGCCAGGCGCCGAATCGCAGTCGCTCGCGATGCTGTCGCAGGCATCCGGGATGCACAAGACGACGGTCTATCGACTGATGAACTCGCTGGAACGGAAGGGGTATGTCGTGCGCTCTCAGGCGGGGAATTACTCGCTCGGGCATCGCGTGCTGTATCTGGGCAAGCTGTTCGAGCAGTCGTTCCACCTGTCGTCGGTCGTCGAGCCCGCATTGCACGCGCTCGCCGCGCAGACGAAGGAAAGCGCATCGTACTACGTGCACGACAACGGGCAGCGGCTTTGCCTGTTCCGCGCGGAACCATCGGAAGGGTTGCGCGAGACGCGCGTCGCCGGAACGACCTTCCCGCTCGACGACACGGCCATCAGCCAGGTGATCCGGTATTGGGGACTCGGCGAAGCGATCTACGACGAGCCGCCCGCACTGCCGCTCTTCACCGCCGGTGCCCGCGACGTTCACACCGCGGCATTCGCGATCCCGATCTTCGGCGTCGGCGACAAGTTCATGGCGGCCCTCACGCTTTCAGGGCCGGCATCGCGCCTCAGTCCTGCACATGAAACGGGCGAGCTCGATCGTGTGCAACTGGATGCGGCTGCCGATCTGTCCAGGAAGCTGGGGGCCAGCGCGGCGTTCTGCGAGAAGTTCTACGGGGGCTGAGTGGCTGGACGAGTGCACGTCCGGCACTCGCCGTCGATTCTCTGCGGATTCGTCGCGGATCGGCGGCTGCGGCGATGGATGCCCGTATCGACCGACTGCAACAGCATGCAGGCATGTGCGAGCCGATGCAGCTCATACGCTGTCCCATTTCTGATAAAACGCGTGGGCATCCTGCGATGCAGCAGCGTGCCGTGCTCGCGCAAGAAGACCATCGCGACCGTTCGACATGCGGCGGCAGAAAGCGGTGCGCTGGGGGACTGCGCGGTACGGGCGCGTATCGAGCGGCTACCTGTCAGTCACGGCTTGACGGCTCGCAATGCTGCGTCGAAAAGCGCGTGATCTCGTGTGGCCAGGAACAAGCCGGATGTACCCGAACCGAGCACGTGCAGCGGCGCCAGCGTGACAACCTGCCGCCAGAATGCGTCCGTGTATTCGTCGTCGATGTTGAACGCACTGAAGCCGAGCCGATTCACGAAGTTTGCGTGAGGCTCGAAGCGGACGCGTGTGTCGTACACATACCATTCGTCAAATCCCGGCATCGGAAGCCGAGATACCGCTTCAACGATGGGGCTTACCATTCGACGATCCGATAGCCGGCGCGCTCGCTGGTTCGCATGATGCTGTCTCGACCCGGCAGATCATCGATCATCTTTTCCAGCAATACGCGCGCATGCGATTCGGCTTCTTCGAGCGTCCCCTCAAAGTCAAGCCGGCTGGCCCCACTTCCAAATCGGCAGTTGGTGGTCTCTTGCACGACTTCGTAGCCGAGTATGAACGTTCCGTCGGCAAGTTGATACACGTGAAAGCCGACATCGTATGCAAGCCTTCGCGCATTGCGGCCAATGTAATGAAACCTGCGATCATAGCCAGCGCGTAATTTCATTCGGTTGCCTCTGTTCGATGTTGGCGGAGTCCTGCGGTGGACAATCGTGAGCGTTGATTGGACATCAACGTTCGTCGCGACGGCAGTGGGGCAGCAAGCGCGCCTGCCGTCAGGCAACAGACTCGCGGAGCATGGCCGGCCCGCAGGAACACGAGCCAGCCGCTACCCGCGGATCTTTTGAAGTTTTCCGATGTCGTTCACGAGATTTCCCAATTTCTCGAAAATGACAAGGAGTTCTTCTATGGAATGAAATTCGGGACGCGGATATGGCGGCCGATGTAGCCCGGCACCCGAATACAATGCAACCGCATGCGAAAGGACGGCAAGCGTTCCTCGTTCGATCCCGGCACCGGATTCAATGCTGAAGTCGGTTTCAACGCTGCGTCGCCCCTGAAGGATGAAACGGAGCATCACCCCAGGCAAGAGCCCGTTCAATTGCCAAACCGTTCCGGGTCCGGGTAGCCTGGAAAGATTCATTCTGCCGCTTGCTGCCGTGACGATTGCGGTGGCTCGCACCGGCGACAGAGGCTCTTCGAGGCGCAAAGGATGCTCCGCGCAAATCGCGTAGTATCGGGCGGAAGTCCCGCATTGCGTCACGAGGGAAAGAAAGTCTGATGTGAAATTCATCGCCTTTTTTCGATAGTCGTCGATCAGGTCACGATGGCGCAGCACTTTCCGAATCGGAGTCCACTGGCAGTAACGTAGACGGTTGCCGACTCTTCACTGCTACCACCAACCGCGGCTTCGACCATGCCAGCGCACCGTCATCGACGCCGACCAACGCACACAATCGCGGCGATCCAACGTACAAGGTCCGTAAGCGACAAGCCCGCGACCACCACGACTCAGCCAGCCCTGCAAATCCCGTAATGCCTCCCTTCGTAATCGGCCTCACGCGTCAACTCGCAGACCAGCTTGATCGGCCGGCCTTCGAGTTCCGTGTTGGCGTCATAGCTGGTCTTGCCATGCATCCACGCGATGTATTCCCTGCCCTCGAAGTGGATCTTGATGGTCTGCTGCACGATTGGCTGCGCCGGGATCAGCCGCAGCAATCCCGCCTTGCGTTGGATCGTTGGAAACGAAAACGTGCCTGCTCCGTCGGTCACCGTGCGTTGCGGCGGAATTTCGTTCACGTCGTCGGACCACACGACCCGCTGGACGAGTTCGGCGCCCGCGACCGGCTTGCCGTCCTTCAACACGGTACCGTGCACTTCGGAACAGAGAATCAGAGGATCGAATACGCCCACGGCCCATCCTTTGGGTAACGCAAAAACGAATGCCGCGAGCGCCAGCAGCCCCGCAGCGCTTGCACGAAGCGCGCATGCCCGCAAGCGGACTACGCGCGGCCGTTGGTTCGCCCTCGGGTTGTCCATTCAACCGCTACCGAACGCGCTCACGCGTCCCGGCCGCGCCAGGAACCGGACTGAACGCGGCGTGCCCCGGCCAAGGCAGGCTGCGCCAGCCGCGATTGCGCGACGTAAGCCATCCATCGAGCGCCTGCTCGTCGAAAGGCTTGCCGAACGGATCGGCACGAAACGCCGCAACCCATTGACGCCGCCCTTCGATGAACGCGCGCCCGAAATCCTCCCAACTGGCAAAGCAATCCTGCGCGCGCTGCGCGTTCAGCAGCAACACGCGCCATGCGACCTGCGGCTCGACCCATCCCATCAACATCGTCATGCGCACCAGAAAGGCCGTGCGCGCACACGCGAATGCGAGCGCGGCGCGCGGGTCGTCGGTCGGCAACAGTTCATGCAGGTCGGCACGGAACCAGTGGGCCTCGAGCGTGCCGGCAAGATGCGCGCGCGCATCGTCGCCGCTCGCGTCCGTGCGCAGGCCCATCTGGTGCAGCAACTGCGGCCGGAACCGAGCGCGCATCGCATCGGTCAGCACCAGGTCGGCCGACACGTAGAAGGTGCCGAATCGCGTTGCAGCGGCAAACGGCTGCGCCAATGCGAGCGCCCATCGCCGTCTCGCAGGCAACGGTTCGGGACGCATTTGCAGGGCAAAGCGAACCATCCACCAGCCGGCAAACACGATCACGGAAAGGTTGAACCACCATGGCTGCGACATCGTCAGGGCATCCTCATTCGGTGGGCCGGGGTGCGTGCATTCGATCGACGTCGGCTACGTCGAATCCCGGCCATTCAATGCCTTCTGTCACGAACGACGCGCTTTCGGCCGCGTGCGCACCATCGAGCCTGCGCACCGCGTAGCGGACCGCGGCTGCGCGCGGCGCACGCGCTTGCAGCAAATGCGGCCCGCGGGCGGCCACGAACCATTCGACTGCCGGCGTCGGCGCACGAAGCTGCGAGAACAGCGTCGGGTGGCGCGCGACGAGACACGCCTGCACGGCCGTATCCTCAACGTCGTCGATATGCATCCAGCCTGCCTGCGTGCGTACGACACCGATCGCGATGCAGTCGGCGGGCATCGCGTCATTCGTGCCAAGCGCATTGAGGCAAGCCACGACTTCGTTCGTGTAGCGCGCGACGGGCGGCCGATTCTGTTTGCCTTTTACCTGCTCGATCTCGAGCGAGCCGTCCTCGTGCACGATCACGCTGATCGTGACGTGCGGCTGCCCGCCCGCATCGCGAAAGCTGACCAGGCGCATGCGCTGCGCTTCGATCGCCTCCGCGTATCGCTCGCCGTAACCGCCGTCGAGCGCACGACGATCCTCGAACTGCCCGAGACAATGGCGCATTGCGTAACTCTCGTAGGCCATCTCGGCGCGCAGCAACGGGCTGTCGTGACGGAACTCGACGAACCGGCCGCCCGGCAGCTCGAGCAGCGTACGGACCGCCTCGGGCCGGCTTTCGCGCCAGCCGCGCTCGACGCGCGCCGCGATCCGCGCATGCTCTTCCTCCCACAGGGCCAGCGCCTGCGGGCAATTGATGCGATCGAGCTTGCCGGCAAGCGACGTCCCTACGCGCGATTCGAGAAACTCGACGACGCGGGCTTCGAGCGCGAACAGTGACGGTTCGGCCGGATCGACCCACACGACGGGGGCGAGTTCCGCGGCCGGTTGAGCGCCGCGTGAGTCGGCCACGGCGCCGAAGCGTGCGACGACCCACGCCGGCACCGGTGCCGGGGCGAGCGCGCGCCGCGCATCGTCGAGCGATGCGATCACGCGTGCCGGCACGAAGTTGGCAACGACGTGACGGTAGAAATGATTGAGCAGCCACGCACGGATGTCGTCGCCGTCGCCGCGTGCGCGGCTGCGCGCGGCGATGCCCGCTTTCAATTCGTCGGCATTCAGCGCATTGCGCGGCGCGTAGCCGAGCCTGACGGTCGGGGTATTCAACGCCAGAACCTCCATCCACGCTTGCGCGCGCGTTCACCGTGCCCGGGTTCGACGCTTTCGTCAGGGTATGACGCGAGAAGCTCTTCGATATTTCGGGTGTCGATGCGTTCGTGCTCCGGCCGTGCGGCATTCATGCTCAACACGCGCTCGTACCATGTGCGAGCCTCGCCGTAGCGCCGCAAGTCATACAGCGTCGACGCCCCGTTCCAGACGATCCTGATGTCGTCGCTCGCGTCGACCTGAGACCGCAGGCTTTCCCACAACGACGTCGCTTCGTCCGGCCGCCGCGCGGCCAGCTCCAGCGCGACGATCAGACGTGCACCGAGCGCTTCTCGCGGCAGTTGCGCATCGTCGACACGCGCGCTTTTCCGTTGCCAGGTCACGAGCCGTTCGAGCCAGATCAGGATTTCGTCTTCGCGTGCGAGCTTCGAAAGCGACCTGACGACATCGCGCACGTACCAGTTCGGCGAGTAATCGCCGAACCCGTGCTTGGTCGAAAAATGCCAAAGCTGCTCGGCCGTTTCGACTGCTGCCGCGTGGTCGCCGCTCGCTCTCAGTGCGTTCATCAAGCTTGCGTAGTGGTCGGCGAACGGACTCGCGTCGATGCCGCGCCGATGCAGTTCGATAGCGTCCGCATGGCGTTCGACGTCCGTATAGCAGATGCCGAGATTGTTGCAAAGCATCGAGTAGAGATACGCACAGCCGTCGTGCGGGTGCCCCGATCCCGTTTCGAAAAACCGGTCCATGCAGGCGCGACCGCGCTCGTACACGGCGATCTTCAGCCGCTGCAGATCGGCGCGCACGTCGGCGCGCGACTGTGCCGGCACGCTTTCCAGCAACGCGCCGTCGTCTTCGTCGAGTCCGGCCGCATACCGGTAGCAATCCCTGCCGCTCGCGAGCTCAGGTGCCGGAAAACCGATCGCGGCGGCGAGCCCCAGAGATTGCTCGCGCGCGATGAATAGTGCGTAGTGCGATCGGTCGTCGTTCATGCCGCCTTGCTGGATCGCGGCAAGCAGGCGATCGGCTTGCGTCGCCGGATCGATCAGCCCGGCGCGGCCGTCGTGCTGCGCGGTGAGGCGGCCGATCCACGGATGTCCGGGCGCACGCCGCTCCGCGAGCGCGCGGGCGGCTGTATAAACGGCTTCGCGATGGACGTCACCGCGCGACTCGTCAACTGCGGCAAAAAGTTCGCCATGCGTGGCGGAGCGCAGTTTCAAATCGGTGCCGGCAGCCCGACCGGTCGCAGTCAGTCGTTCGAGCAAACGCGGCGTATCGCAGGCCAGCATCACGCACAGCGGCCACCACACCGACGCGTCGCGATCGTCGGCAAGGCGCTCGTGGACGATGCTCGACATCCGTGCCCAAGTCTGTTCTTCACATTCATACATGTGAAAGAACGCACGTCGCCCCGCGTCGTCGAGCCGTCCGGCTTCGATCAGCCACGGCAACTCGTATTCGATGAAATCGTCGGTTCCGTCCGCCGACAGGCTGTGACGGGCAAGCTCGCAGGCCGCGAGCGCCGCCGCGACACCATCCCGCGCGTACGCGGCCCGCGCGGCGACACGCGCCAGGCGTATCTCCTGTTCGCGCCGCCGCGGCAGCGGCCAGCCGGACGTAAGCGCAGCGACGGCACGCTCGACGACCGGATAACCATGCGGCGCGATCTCGATCAGCGAATGGCCGAGATGCAGCCAGTCCTGTTGGTCGATGGCCTGGTCCGGCGCCGCATCGGCGAGCGCGGCGAATGCGATGTCGGCCGCCCGTACCGCATCGGCGTCCGAACCCGTCCGCTTGAATGCCCATGCGCGGCGGCGCTGCCGGTCGGCCTCGTCCACGGCGCGCAGCGTCGCGCGCTCGGGAATCGCCGCGCACAGCGCATGGCGTAGCTCGATGGCCGTCAGTGCATGCGCTGGATGACGCTGCTCGATGTTGTCGAGGCCGCCCCAGCGGCGATAGCGGTCCGCCTGAAGACCCGGCTCTTCAGCAATGACCTTGCGCATGTCGGCGAGCGCGTCCGCGATGGCGTCGTCCTCCCGCACGAAGATGCCGACCTGCAGCCGGTACAGCGCGAGCGACATGCGGATATCGGGACGTGCGTCGGGCGCAGCGCTCGCCAGCACGCTCGCGCCGTCGGTATCGAGCACGGCCCGGGCTGCGGCCGTTTCGCCGGCGCGCATCCACAGCGCATGCAGCCGCGCAATCGCATCGATCGAATGCGCGCGCAACGGTTGGGCGCGCAACCTCGCAAGCAGACCGTCAGCTTCGTCTCGCCCCCTTTCTTCCAGATCGCTTTCAATTTCATCCAGAAATTGATCCAGTTGTCGGCCCGTGACGACATCGGGACTCGGAGTCATTCAGTTCTCCGTGATTCCTTTGGGAGGCAATAGATTACCAGCGATAAATGGTGAAATTGAATCGAGTCATCGTGATGAAACCGGATGGACGGCTATGCGCGCGAACCGGGCTTCCATCCGGCACACGTTGGAACGTCCGGCTCCCGGATAAAAGCGATTGGATTCGCTTCCGAATGGCGCCGCGATTGTGCTCGACAGGTTTCGGATCGTGGGTACTCGCCGGCAAAATACGCTTTCCATACTTCCTACCGAATATCTCGCCGGGAAAGGTGCAAAACCGCGATTGAGAGTCGATCTTGCCACCGCGAAGCGGTTCATTACGGAACAGAAGGCGCCCCGATCCCGGTCACAGCTCGCGATGATTCGTGTTCGAGCGTGTGAAGCCCGAGTTGGGTGACAACGCGCTCGTGCTGAAGCGGGACATCCGTTCGGTCCACGACATGCGAGCGATCGTCCCGGGAGTGAACGACAAGCTCTGCATCCCGAAATAGTGGTTTATGTCCGCAAGCCACCGATTGCGCCGCGCGCGGCGGCGAGCCGACCGACCGATCGATGGTCGCGCGGCGTGTGGCGTCCCTGTCGCTCGGCGTGTTTGCGTCGCCCGGCTATCTCGCGTCGGCAGGCACGCCCGCGCATCCCGCGGAACGCGAAAACTCGCATCACCGCATCGTCGGATTCTCGTGGGGACGCGCAGGCAATCCCTATCCGCTCGCGATGCATCGCGACGCCGAAACCGTGAACATGCAAAGCCGCTACGCGGTCGACGGCGGCGAGGCCTGTCTCGCGGCCGGCGCGCCGGGCCTCGACATCATGTGCCTACCGCGTTACATCGCGAACGCGCATCCGGAGCGCGGCGAACGCGTCGCGCGGTTCGGGGACTGGCGGCTCGATCCGATGCCGCTTTACATCGCGTATCCGCAGAACCGGCACGTCAGCGCGAAACTGCGTGTGTGCATGGACTGGTGGCCGTGCTGATGAACGAAACTGCGCCCCACCGACGGCCCGGCGACCGCGATGATCGGATCGGCTCGGTGCGGTCGGACATGAGCACGGCACGGTAAAAAATTCCGCAATTGCCGTTGCGACGCTTCAACGTCTGTCGTCGCATGACAAACCCGAACCCTTGTGCGAAAATCCGCCAAACGTTTGGCTTACCAATTGTTACAGCCTCCGCCGCTGTGGATTGTCTCGTCGAATCGGGAATAATTGCTCGCGAAATTTCCGGACAGAGAATCGATATGCGTTGCGGGACCGGTCTGGGCCAACCGACCAAACTTGAGCACAACCGAATCGACTGCCGCCTGACGAGGGCATGGCACCATGAGCATTCCGCTGCTGAGACCTCGGCAGAACGCCCTTAAACATGCACATAACGTACATCGATTGGCGCTTTCATGCGCTGCCTGCTCCGGCGTCGCCCCACGCCGGGCCCACACCGCGAAGCCCCGCCGCAAGTGGCCGTGACCGCGCACCGCAGTCGCCGCACGCGCGTTCCGAAATCGTACGCGCGTCGATTCCCGCAGTCTGATGTTCCCTCACATGGTGCGAAGGAGGCGTGGCGCGCCAGTTCCGCTGCCGCGTCCGGCAGACCGCCGACGCCGTGCCCCACGGTCTTGCGATGTCCGCGCGCAACCGGCGTGTGTATCGCGGCTCGGCTCGTGCATCGGCCGCCCGCAGGGCGAACCCGCACCCGAACGCGAAGTGACGACGCGGGCCGTATCGCCCACGTGCCGATGACGAGGATGCCCCTGATGCGTGTGCTGATAGTCGAAGATGATCCGGTTCATGCGAAAGCCGCTGCGCGGGTCGTGGAACCCCTCGGACACGAAGTGGTTGAAGTGCGCGACGGCGAGTCGGCGCAGGCGCTGTTGCGCGCCGAACCGTTCGACCTCGTGATGCTGGACTGGCTGCTGCCCAGAATGAGCGGTTTCGAAGTGCTGTACTGGATTCGCCGCACGCTCGGCACGTCGCCCGCGGTGCTGTTCGTGACGAGCAAGACACTCGAAGACGACATCGTGCTGGCCATGGACGCCGGCGCCAATGACTACATCGCGAAGCCGTTCCGCGTCGCGGAGCTCGCGAGCCGCGTGAATGCGCTGTTGATGCGTTCGACACGCGATACCGATCGTCGCGGCCTGATCAGTGCGGGCGACTACGTGCTGAATCCGCGCGAGCGCACGATCCGGTTGCGCGGCGAGCCGATCAGGCTCACGCCGAAGGAGTTCGACCTGGCTGAACTCTTCTTCAGCAACATCGGCAAGCTGCTGTCGCGCAAGCTGGTCTGTATCAGCACGTGGGGGCGCGAGCTGGATCCCGAGTCGCGCACGCTCGACACCCACATCTACCGGATAAGGCAAAAGCTGCAGCTCGGCCCCGAAAACGGGTTGCGGCTCGGTTCCGTGTACACGCACGGCTATCGGCTCGAACCCGTGTCGACGGACCACGACCACGGCGGCACGTCAGTACTTCACCGACCGGCCGCGCGGCCGGTGTCGCTGCGTCCGCTGACGACGCCCGCCGGGTTCGAGTGTGACTGAGCCCGCTGCCGACGCGCGCGCTTGCGCGATGAGCCACCTGTGATGCTGGCCGACGATGCGCGTATCGCCGCCGGTTTCATGCGCGAATGCATCGTGACGGGTGCGTTCGTGCTGCTGCTGTGCGTGTCGCTGACGGCCTCGGGCGTACTGCGTCGCGCGGACCTGTTCTTCTTCGACATCGTGCAGCCGCTGCTGCAGCGGCCGTCGCCGCAGAAGATCGTGCTGATCGCGATCGACGGCGCGAGCGCGAAGGCGCTTGGCGGATGGCCCGTCAAACGCGCCGATTACGCGACGCTGATCGACAGACTGACCGCGGCCGGCGCGTCCGCCGTCGGGCTTGACGTCGCGATGACGCATCCCGGGAGAATCCTGCCCGCGGGCGACGCGTGGCTGGCCAGCGCGATCGAGCGCAATGGCCGCGTGGTGTTGCCGGTCGTAGTGGCCGACGACGACGGCGACGGGCTGCCGACCGCGGTGCCGCCGCTCGATTCGATCGCGCGCGGCGCATACGCGATCGCCCAGGTCAACGCCACGCCGAATGCGGATGGCGTGGCGCGCAGCTTCTATCTGCGCGAGGGACCGCCGAATCTCGACTACGAGCACATGAGCGCATCGCTGCTCCGCGCGAGCGGCGTGCCGTTCGCCGAATGCGACGAGCCGCCCGCACATCGCGCGATCCGCTGGACCAGCGCATGCCGCCGCTACGTGCCGCACGGTTTCGCCCCGTCGTATCGCACCATCTCTTTCCTGGACGCGCTCGAAGACCGCGCCGATCCCGGCTTGTTCAAGGATGCGATCGTACTCGTCGGCCCGACCGCGAGCACCGCGGACACGCACTTCGTCACGCCGGGCTGGGGGCCGCCGTCGCGCGCCGGCGTCGAGTTCGTCGCACAAGCGACTTACGCGCTCGCAAGCGGGTCGCTCGTGCGCAGCGCATCGTGGGGCGGGCAGTTGCTGTTCAGCCTGTCCGTGCTGCCGTGGCTTTGCGCGGCGCTGTGCGCGCTGGGCCCGCGCGCCGCCCTGCTCGCCTCCGCCGCTATCGCGATTGCCGCATGCGCCACGTCGCTGCTGGCGCTGAAGACGATTCATCTGTTCTGCTTCCCGGCCACCGCGGTGACCGCGTGTCTGCTGGCGTATGCGCTCAGTGCGTGGCGGAGGCAGGAAACGTTGCTGCGCTATCTGACCCGCGAAGCCGAACGCGCGATCGCCGATCCGTGCCTGTCCGGCGACCTTCCCGCTTACACGAACGCGATCGATCCGTTCCGCCGGCGGGTCATCGTGATGAGCGCGATGATCGCGCGGCTGCGGCGTTCCGCGCACCTGATTTCCGAGTGGATGAACAGCCTGCCCGAAGCCACGCTCGTCGCATCCGCTTCCGGTGCCGTGATGCTCGCGAACCGCAGGGCACTCAGGCTGTACGAGACGGACACGCCGCAGCACAGTTCACCGCCGGCCGCCGGCCGCCACGCGGCGCACGTGCTGCGCGAAATGACCGCGTCGAACGACGCGGCGCACTACGTGCAGCGCGCGCTGCAGATGCTGGCCGAACGCAACGGCATCACGACCGCGAGCGAACCTCTCGCGCCGATGGAGGGCCTCGAGATCGTCGACGCGAAGCAGCGCTCGCTGCTGGTGAAATGCGCAATCGTGCCCGCGCACGAAGCGGGCGACGCGATGCTGATCTTTCACGTGGCCGATGTCACGCCGATGCGTGCGGCCGAACGCCAGCGCGATACCGCACTCCGCTTCCTGTCGCATGACATGCGTTCGCCGCAAGCCGCGATACTCGCGCTGATCGAACAGCGCCGCGACGCGCCGGCCGAATTGCCCGAAGCGAAGTTCACGGATCTCGTCGGTCACTACGCACGGACGACCCTCACGCTCGCCGATCAGTTCCTGCTGCTCGCGCGCGCGCAAGCCCGGTCGCCGAAAGCAACGGAAGTCGATCTCGTGCCGCTGCTCGGCGATGCGGCCGACGACCTGTGGGCACATGCGAGCGCGAAGCGGATCAGGATCCGCCTGGTCGCGGAACCGGGTATGCTCGTCGTCGCCGATGCGTTGCTGCTGCGTCGCGCATTTGCGAACCTGATCGACAATGCGATCCGGTTCAGCCCGGACGGCGCAACCGTGACCGTGGCGGCCGACGAAAGCGAAGGACGCTGGCGCGTGACGATCGCCGATACGGGCGCCGGCATACCGGAACATCAATTGCCGAACCTGTTCACCGAGTTTTTCCGCATCGACGCGCACGGTGCGACCGCCGGACACGGTCTCGGGCTCGCGTTCGTCAAGCAGGTGATCGATGCGCTCGGCGGCGAAATTCGCGTCGACAGCACCGTCGGCCGCGGCACGGTCTTCACGCTGCTGCTGCGTCGAAACGGCGCACCGCGCGATCGTTGAAATCAGGCGCACTGCCTCGCGCGCAACGCACGCCGCAGTTTTCCGTATTCCCACATCCGTGCGAAAGCAGGTCCACAACATGACCACGCTACGCCGCGGCACCTGCATTTCGTCGATTTAAAGAACTTACGGTTTTTTTATCGCATGGCGGCGGTTATCCGGGTCCGCAAAAAATGCATGGCTTTTGTTGTTAAAAACCATCGCCGACCGTCCAGAGCAGTGTGCGAAACCGCCCGGCGTCATGCCTCAAGACCACGCCATGCGGCCGCTTGCGGGCTGACGTTTGCTTTGTTCACATTTCGCTCACAATTGTTCAGATTTGCTCCCGCTTGCCCTGGAATGCCTTCCCTTATTCTATGGACCAGCGGGTTCTTGCCCGTTTCGATTAATCAAATTTGCCAATAAATGGCATAAATAATTCGACTGAATTAATTACCGATTTTTCACCTGTCGAGTGCGATTGGTTGATCGAAATCGCCTTACCGCAAGACCCCGCTTCCCGATAAATACAGTTTTCATACGGCTCGTCGGACATTGCGCGCACCCGGGCATTCCTGGCTGGCCCCGTGCGTGAATGGCG
Source organism: Burkholderia sp. SR8 (assembly GCF_052851275.1). NCBI lineage: Bacteria > Pseudomonadati > Pseudomonadota > Betaproteobacteria > Burkholderiales > Burkholderiaceae > Burkholderia > Burkholderia sp. SR8. Next base: position 77,015 of record NZ_JAULUC010000019.1, on the reverse strand, counting down.
CGCGCCGCTTACCGGCAGAAATCCATGAATAGAACTTACCGCACTGTGTGGAACGCGGCACGCGGCGCAATCGTCGCGGTATCCGAACTCGATCGGGCCAACGGCAAGGGTAAAGCGGGGGCCGGCGCGCGCGGCACCGGCACGTCGGTCGCGCTGAAATCCGTGACGCTCGCCGTACTCGGCAGCATGGCGATGTGGTCCGGCGGCGCGGTCGCGCAGGTGGCCATTTCGGGCACGAATTGCCCCGGTACGGCAACCGCGAGCACGAACAACGGTATCGCGATCGGCTGTACCGCAAATGCCGCGACGACGAGCGGTGCGATCGCGATCGGCGCGAACGTCACGGCGAGCGGCGTCAATGGGACGGCGGTCGGCATCTTCTCGCAGGCCACCGCCCAAGGTGCATCGGCGTTCGGTACGTCGGCAAACGCGAGCGGCGTCAATTCCGCGGCGCTTGGGCCGGGCGCCAAGGCGCAGGGTTCGACCAGCACCGCGCTCGGGGGTTTCGCGAACGCGGTCAGTGCGGGCTCGGTGGCCGTCGGCGTGGCCACGGCAGGCTCGACCGCGACCAACGACACGAACAACATCGCGATCGGCCCGAGCGCCGTTGCAACGGGTGGCGCGGGAGCCGCCACGCATGGCTCGGGTCAGGCGATCGCGATCGGCGACTCGTCGTCCGCCACCGCGCTGCAGGCGATCGCACTGGGTGGAAACTCGATCGCTTCGGCGCAGGACGCGTTTGCCGCCGGTGCAGGCGCGACGGCTAACCAGCAAGGCGCGATCGCACTGGGCACGGCGGCCAGTGCGGGCAACCAGTACGCGATTGCGCTCGGTTGGCAGTCCATCGCGACCGGGTTTTACGGTATTGCGATGGGCATCGGTTCGCAAGCGACGGCAGCCAACGCCGTCGCTTTCGGCCCGAACGCGCAGGCAACGAATGCGGCTGCCACCGCGGTCGGCAACGGCGCGAAGGCAAGCGGCAACACGTCGCTCGCGATCGGCGGGCAGGCCATCGCGAGCGGCGACGGCACGGTTGCCGCAGGCCAGGGTGCCGGCGCCGGCTCGACCACCGCCAACACCGGGTCGGTCGCGGTCGGTGTCGCGACCGGCACGCTCGTGAGCGGCGCGCAGAACACCGCAATCGGCAGCGGCATCGCGAGCGCGATGCGCGGCGCGGGCTCGGGCGTCACCGGCGCGCGCAACGTCGCGATGGGTAGCGGCGACGGTACCGTCGCGTACGACGGCACGCTCAGCGCATCGTCCGGCGACCTCGTAGCGGGCAACGACAACATCGCGATCGGCACCAACGCCGGCATCGGCGTCACGGCAAGCGGCACCACGTCGGTCGGCCTGAACGCCAAGGCCTCCGGCACGAATGCCATCGCGATGGGTGCGGGCGCGCAGGCGACCGGCGCGAACACGCTGAGCATCGGCACGGGCAACGTCGTCAGCGGCGCGAACTCGGGTGCGATCGGCGATCCCAGCACCATCACCGGCTCGGGCTCGTATTCGCTCGGCAACAACAACACGATCAACTCGAACAACGCGTTCGTCGTCGGCAACGGCGTGTCGGTGCCCGCCGGTCTCGACGGCGCGGTCGTGCTCGGCAATGCGTCGACGGTGTCGGCCGCCGTGCAGACCCCGAGCATCGTGCTCGGCGGCACGCAGTACAACTTCGCGGGCGGTACGCCGGGCGCAGGCGACGTCGTGAGCGTCGGCTCCGCGGCCGCGCCGCGGCAGATCCAGAACGTCGCTGCCGGCCAGATCAATGCGGGTTCGACCGATGCGATCAACGGCAGCCAGTTGTACGCGACGAACCAGGCCCTGTCGGCCGCGATCGCGGGTGCGGCCGTGCACTACTACAGCGTGAACGACGGCGGCGCCGCAGGCGCGAACTACAACAACGACGGCGCGACGGGCATCAATGCGCTAGCCGCCGGCGTCGGCGCAACGGCGACCGGCAACAATTCGACGGCGATCGGCAATCTCGCGAACGCCGGGTTCGGCGCCGCGACGGCGATCGGATATAGCGCGGCCGCGGGCGGCGGGAGTGTCGGCGGCAGCGCCATCGCGATCGGGAACGCCGCGCAGGCCGTGATAAGCGGTACCGGCGGTTCACCAGTGGCGATTGGCGCATCGGCGAATGCGAGCGGCGCGTCAGGCGTCGCGCTGCCGAACGGCGGCACGTCGTTCGAAGCAGTCGCCATCGGCAATTCCGCGAACGCGACGGGCCAGGGCAGCACGGCCATTGGCGTCGGCAGCGCCGCAACGGGCACGTGGTCGACCGCGAACGGCCTCCTGGCGAACGCGTCGGGTAGTCATGCGACGGCCATCGGTGTCGGGTCGACCGCGGGCGGCATGTCGGCGATCGCACTCGGCGACGCAGCCGGCGCGAACGCGGACGACGCGATCGCGATCGGCACCGGCGCGCAAGTAACCGGCGCCAACAGCCTGAGCATCGGCACGGGCAACGTCGTCAGCGGCGCGAATTCGGCCGCGATCGGCGATCCGAGTACCGTCACGGGTTCGGGTTCGTATTCGCTCGGCAACAACAACACGGTCAACTCGAACAACGTGTTCGTCGTCGGCAGCGGCGTATCCGTACCGACGGGCCTCGACGGCGCGGTCGTGCTCGGCAATGCGTCGACGGTGTCGGCCGCCGTGCCAACGCCGAACGCCGTCATCGGAGGCACCACCTACACGTTCGCGGGTGGTGCGCCCGCGGCAGGCGACGTCGTCAGCGTCGGTGCAGCGGGCCGCGAGCGCCAGGTCACCAACGTCGCGGCCGGGCAGATCAGTTCGTCGAGCACGGACGCGATTAACGGCTCGCAACTCAATGCAACGAACCTGGCGGTGACTTCGCTGTCGACGTCGACGTTGTCGAGCATTGCGTCGCTGTCGACCTCGACGTCGACGGGCATCGGATCGCTGTCGACCGGACTGAGTTCGACCAACAGCTCGATCACGTCGTTGTCGACCTCGACGTCGACCGTCGTCGGCTCGCTGTCCACCGGTATCGGCTCGTTGTCGACCGGCCTGAGCACGACCAACAGCAGCGTGACGTCGCTGTCGACCGCCACGTCGACCAGCGTCGGTTCGTTGTCCACCGGCTTGAGTTCGACCAACAGCTCGATCACGTCGCTGTCGACCGCGACATCGACCAGCATCGGCTCGCTGTCGACCGGCTTGTCGAGCACGGAAAGCAACCTGACGTCGCTATCGACGGCAACCTCGACCGGCATCAGCTCGCTGTCGACCGGCCTCAGCTCGATCGCGAACAACAACACGAACCTCGGCAACAGCACGGCCGGCGCGATCGGCGGCGGCGCGACCTACGATCCGGCGACCGGCACGATCTCGTCACCGTCGTACGTCACGTACAACAGCGACGGTTCGACGACGATCAACAACAACGTCGGCTCGGCGATCGACAACATCAACGCGAACGGCATCAAGTACTTCCACGCGAATTCGACCGCGCCCGACAGCCAGGCGCTCGGGCTGGACAGCGTCGCGATCGGGCCGAACGCGATCTCTCGCGTGGACGGCAGCATCGCGCTCGGCTCGGGCTCGGTGGCCGACCGCCCCGTGGTGCCGTCGTCGGGCATCATGCGCAACGGCAGCGCGTCGATCCCGTTCGACACGACCGACGAGCGGCTGCTCGGCGCGGTATCGGTCGGCGATGCGACGAACAAGACCTACCGCCAGATCACCAACGTCGCCGACGGCACCGGCCAGACGGATGCGGTGACGGTGCGCCAGCTGGCGCGCTCGCTGCAGTCGTTCGCGGTCACGGGTCAGATGTACTTCCACGCGAACTCGACGGCGGCGGATTCGCTGGCCGTCGGCGCGGAATCGGTCGCGGTGGGGCCGACGACGGTGGTCAACGGCGACAACGGCGTGGGCATCGGCAACGGTGCGATCGTCGACCAGACCGCGCCCGGCGGCATCGCGATCGGGCAGGCGTCGAGTTCCGCGCAAGCCGACGCGATCGCGCTGGGCAGCGGCGCGACGGCGACCGGTGCGCAATCGGTGGCACAGGGCGCGAACGCGGTTGCGGTCAGCGTCGGCAGCGTCGCGCTCGGCTCGGGCGCGCGCAGCAGCGCGACCGATGCACTCGCACTCGGCGCCGGTGCGTCGGCGACGTTCGCGAACAGCGTCGCGCTCGGCGCCGGCTCGCTGACCACCGTCGGCGCACTGACGAACTACGTTGCGTACGGCCTGAGCAGCCCGCAGTCGTCCGCCGGCGAAGTGAACGTCGGCAATCGCCAGATCACCGGCCTCGCCGCCGGCAAGAACGGCACGGACGCAGTGAACGTATCGCAGCTCGATTCCGTTGCGAACCAGCTGACGACGCTGATCGACCAGCGCACGACCAACCTCGGCGGCCAGTACACGACGAACCCGCCGGGCGGCAATGTGCCGCCGGGCGCGAGCGGTTCGAACTCGTCGGCGGGCGGTTCGGGGGCAGTCGCGTCGGGGTCGAACAGCACGGCAGTCGGCAACAGCTCGACGGCGTCCGGCAACGGCTCGACGGCAATCGGCGTCGGCGCGAACGCGTCGGGCAGCAACTCGACGGCGCTCGGCGCGGGCAGCAACGACGGCGGGCGGTCGAACGTCGTCGCGGTCGGCTCCGCGGATTCGGCGCGGCAGGTCGTGAACGTCGCGGCGGGCACGCAAGGCACCGACGCGGTCAACGTCAACCAGTTGAACGCGAGCGTTGGCACCGCGGTGTCGCAAGCGAACAGCTACACGGACGGCCAGGTCGCCGGTCTGCGCAACAGCCTCGACACCTACCGCCGCGACGCGGACGGCGGCGTCGCGACGGCGATGGCCGTGGCCGGCCTGCCGCAGCCGTCCGGCCCCGGCAAGAGCATGGTCGCGATCGCGGGCAGCGTGTACCGCGGCCAGTCGGGCCAGGCACTCGGCATCTCGACCATTTCCGAGAACAACCACTGGATCTACAAGGCGGCCGTGTCGACCAACACGCGCGGCACGTACGGCGCCGTGGTCGGCGCCGGCTATCAGTGGTAGGCGTACGAGCGATTCGATGCGAAACATCAAACGGAACAACAAGCGAACCATGAAAACTCAACAGACTGTGCTGCTCGCGGCGTGCGTCGCGACCGCCGTCGCGATGGCGGGATGTGCAGTGCCCCACACGCCGCCGCGATTTCCGGATGTCGCTTCCGCGTCTCCCGCGGGAGGCACGTTCGTCAACGTCGCCAATCTGCGCAACGTGAGTACGGGCCTCAACAAGGATCAGCTCTACGATCTCATCGGGCCGCCGCATTTTCACGAATGGTTCGTGGGCAATCACGTGTGGAACTACCTGTTCGACTTCCGTCGCGGCGACAAGGTGGTGTCCTGTCAGTATCAGGTGCAGTTCGACGGGAACATGCGCGTGAGCGCGACGTACTGGCGCGATCCGCAGTGTGCGGACTTTGTCTCTGATACCTCGACGGCGGCCGCCGCCGCGCCAGCGCCTCTCGAACAGTTCACGTTCGAGGGGGAGGCGCTGTTTCCGTTCGCGAAGTCGAGCCTCGATTCGATGCTGCCGGGCGGTCGCGCGGAGCTGGACGCGGCGATTGCAAAGATCCGCACCGAAACCGGCATGACGAACGTCGACGTCGTCGGCCACACCGATCGCATCGGTTCGGACGAAAGCAACCATGCGCTTTCGCTGGCGCGGGCCGAAACCGTGAAACGCTATCTCGCGGCGCGCGGAATCGACGCTGCACGCATTCGCGCCGATGGCGTCGGCTCGTCGCAATCGGTGTCACGTTGTCCGCCCGGCGAAACGCCGGCCGTCATTGCGTGCCTGCAGAAAGATCGGCGGGTGACCATTACGGTGTACGGGCAGCGCTGAATTCGCGCTACTGCGGACCGCGGTGCCGCCGAGTATGGCAGGTGTCGTTGCCGACGGTCCTCCGACGCGCGGGACTCCAAATCATGTATGCCCCGCCGGCTCCGCTGCGCTGCCGACCGACGCGGCAAGCGCGGCAATCCGCTGGGCGCGCAACAACACGGGCCGGTCGACCATCTTCCCGTCGACCGTCACCACGCCGCCATTCGCATCACGCATCGCATCGAGCACCCTTCGCGCCCAGCCCGCTTCTTCGTCGCTCGGCCGAAAGCACGTGTGCACGAACGCGATCTGTTTCGGATGGATGCACAGCTTCGCGCCGAAGCCCAATTGCTTGCCGTTGATCGCATCGCGCCGGATCCGCTCCCCGTCGTGAATGTCCGGCGTCACCCCGTCGACCGGCGATCCGATACCGGCGACCCGCGAAATCAACGCCAGTTGCGACCGGAAATGATTGAGCGAAACGCCGTCGTCCGACATGCCCATGTCCGCGATGAAATCGAGCGTGCCGAACATCAGCCGCTCGACGTACGGCGCCTTCGCGACGTCGAGCGCGTTCCACATGCCGTGCGCGCTTTCGATCAGCGGATAGACCGGCACGCGACGCCGGGCGAGCGCCACGACGGCGCACACGTCGTCGGCGCGCTCGGCTTTCGGCAGCACGATACCGGCCACGCCCTTCAACGCGCCCAGCGCGGCGTCGGCCTCGAACCACGGCGTGTGCCGCGCGTTGATCCGCACGAGCACCGGACGCTCCGGCGAAACCCACTGTGCGATCGCATCGCGCGCGGCCGGTTTCGCGTCCGGCTCGACGGCATCTTCGAGATCGACGATGACCGCATCGGCGCCGCTCGCAAGCGCCTTGTCGAAGCGATCCGGCTGGTTCCCCGGCACGAACAGGTAGGACTGCGCAAGCATCGAGGGCGCGACGCCGGCACCGGTGCGCACCGCGGGATCAGACAGCATCGACCATCTCCGGAACCCGTTCGAACAAATCGCCGACGAGGCCATAGTCGGCCACGCTGAAGATCGGCGCTTCCGGATCCTTGTTGATCGCGACGATCACCTTCGAATCCTTCATGCCGGCCAGGTGCTGGATCGCACCCGAGATGCCGACCGCGATGTATAGCTGCGGTGCGACGATCTTGCCGGTCTGGCCCACTTGATAATCGTTCGGCACGTAGCCCGCGTCGACTGCCGCGCGCGATGCGCCCAGCGCTGCCTGCAACTTGTCCGCCAGCGGCTCCAGCACCAACGCGAAGTTCTCGCCGCTGCCCAGACCGCGGCCACCCGACACGATGATGCTCGCGCTGGTCAGTTCCGGACGGTCCAGCTTCGTCACTTCACGGCTCACGAACTGCGACTTGCCTGCGTCTGCCGCCGCTTCGATCTTGTCGACCGACGCGCTGCCGCCTTCGGCTGCAACCGGATCGAAACCCGTTGCACGCACCGTGATGACCTTGATCGGGTCGCTCGACTGCACCGTCGCGATCGCGTTGCCTGCGTAGATCGGGCGCTCGAACGTATCGGCCGAATCGACCGCGGTGATGTCCGAGATCTGCGCGACGTCCAGCTTCGCGGCGATACGCGGTGCAACGTTCTTTCCGTAGGCCGTCGCCGGCGCGAGGATGTGCGAGTAGTTCGACGCGATCGTCAGCACGGTTACCTCGACGTTTTCCGCGAGGCCTTCGGCCAGTTGCGGCGCGTCGGCGAGCAGCACCTTCGAAACACCTGCGATCTTTGCGGCCGCATCGGCGGCCGCTTGCGCGTTGTGGCCCGCGACCAGCACGTGGATGTCACCGCCGACGAATTTGCCAACTTCGGCAGCCGCCGCCACCGTGTTCAGCGTCGCGGCCTTGATCGACGCGTTGCCCCCCAAGGGGGCTTCCTTCGGTGCGTCGCACTCTGCAATCACCAGAATCGTCATTTCTTTGCGCTCCCTCTTACAGCACCTTGGCTTCGGTCTTCAGCTTCTCGACCAGCGTCTTCACGTCCGGCACCTTCACGCCGGCCGCGCGCTTCGGCGGCTCGGCCACCTTCAGCGTCTTCAGACGCGGCGCGACGTCCACGCCCAGGTCTTCCGGCTTCACCGTTTCCAGCGGCTTCTTCTTCGCCTTCATGATGTTCGGCAGCGTCACGTAGCGCGGCTCGTTCAGGCGCAGGTCGGTCGTGACCACGGCCGGCAGCGTCAGCGACAGCGTTTCCGCGCCGCCGTCGACTTCGCGTGCAACCGTAGCCTTGCCGTCGGCGATCGTGACCTTCGATGCGAACGTCGCTTGCGGCAGCCCTGCGAGCGCAGCCAGCATCTGGCCCGTCTGGTTCGAATCGTCGTCGATCGCCTGCTTGCCGAGGATCACCAGTTGCGGCTGTTCCTTGTCGACCAGCGCCTTCAGGATCTTCGCGACGGCCAGCGGCTCGACGCTGTCGTTCGATTCGACGAGGATCGCGCGATCCGCGCCGATCGCCAGCGCCGTGCGCAGCGTTTCCTGCGCTTGCGTGACGCCGACCGACACCGCGATCACTTCGGTCGCGACGCCCGCTTCCTTCAGGCGCACCGCTTCTTCCACCGCGATTTCGTCGAACGGGTTCATCGACATCTTCACGTTCGCGATGTCGACGCCCGTGTTGTCCGACTTCACGCGGACCTTCACGTTGTAATCGACCACTCTTTTCACTGCGACCACGATCTTCACGCGCTGCTCCTCCATCGACTCGTTGGCAACCGTCCGCAATCGCCCGATTGCGCAGGCCATTACACGCGCAATCCGGTGCGGCGACAACTATCGATTGACTCTGCCGGTCATAGCCGCAGCCTATTGCGCAGCCCGTTCTCCGGCGCGGGATGCGACAGGGCCCGGATGATCCGGGCCCTGTCGTCGTTCAGCGTTGCGCAGCGAGCGCTTCGGTGATCTCGAGGAATCGCGCGATGTCGTCCGGCGCATGACAATGGAGCGGCGAAACCCGTACCGCGCCGGCGAGCCCGAACGATTTCAGCATCCGGCCCGAATACAGGCTCGATGCGACGCGCTCATAAACGATCACGCCGTGCTTCTCGTACTCCCGCACCGCCTGCGTCGGTTCGAGATTCGCGAAGCCGATCCCGACGATCAGGTCGCGCTTCGTCAGGTCGTCGTGATCCCAGTAGACGTCGACGCCGTCGATCGCGCGCAAACCATCGAGCAACGCAGCGAGCAGCGCGCGTTCATGCAGTTCGATCCGGTGCATGCCCTCGACGAACAGCGTGCGCCGCTCGTCCGAATCGATGAAATACCGGCCGATCCAGGACACGTAATCGACGATCGCCGACACGACCGCAAACTGCGCAGGCGCCGGGCTGCCGAGTTCCCATACGCCGTTCTCCTTCGCGGCGAGCCGGTGATGCGGCAACGCGGCCGCACGCGGCGACAGCCACGACATGCCCGAGCCGCGGCACCCGAAGAACTTGTACGGTGCGAAGTTGATCCCGTCGACCGGCGTGCGCTGCAGGTCGATGATCCCGTGCGGCGCATGCTGGACCGCGTCGACGACGATGAACAGATCGGGCTTCTTCTCGCGGGCGCGCGCAACGATCGTGTCGACGTCGAATTTCGCGCCGGAGATATTCGATGCAAACATCACACTCAACAGCGCGGTATCCGCGTCGACCAGCGACACGATCGCGTCGACGTCCACGCCGCCGGTCGCCGGATTGCTCGGCGCGATGCGCAGCGTCTTGCCGGTCCGTTCCGCGTAATACGTCATCGCATCGTAGGACGACGGATGCTCGAGCACGGTCGTCACCGCGTTGGTGCCCGGCACGTTCTCCATGATCGCGCGCACCATGTCGAACATCGCGCCCGACGCGGTCAGCGACGCATACACGGTGCCGCCGCGCGCGTTCAGGATCGTGCGAACGTCGTCCTCGCCGCGCGACTGGATCGCCTGCAGATCGAGCGCGCGCGCGTGGATGCGCTCCGGGCAATCGGGCAGCCCATCGATCCGTGCGTAAGCGTCGACGGCAGCCTTCAACCGGAACGACCCGCCCGCGTTGTCGAAGAACAGCCGCTCGCGGCCGTCGATGTCGCGATCGACGTGATGAAAGCGCGACTTGATCTGCTGCATCAACGCGTCGGGAAAAAGTGCTCCACGGGGACTGCTCATCTTCAATGCTCCTGTTTGCTTCGGAATGTGGTGCGATGCGTGCATGGCGGCGCTCAACCGCGCAGCGATTCGACGTACGCGCGGCCCTTTTCCGCGTCGTACTGGCCTTCCCATTTCGCGATGACGAGCGGCGCGAGCGCGTTGCCGACGACGTTCAGCGCGGTGCGGCCCATGTCCATGGTCCGGTCGACACCGGCGATGAACGCCAATCCTTCGAGCGGCAGCCCGGCGCTCGCGAGCGTCGCGAGCATGATCACGAACATGAAGCCCGGCACGCCCGCCGCGCCCTTCGACGTGACGACCATGGTCAGCGTCAGCAGCACCTGCTGCTGCCAGCCGAGGTGCACGCCATAGAGCTGCGCGACGAACAGCGTGCCGATGCCGAGATAGATCGATGCGCCGTCGAGGTTGAACGTGTAGCCGGTCGGCACCACGAAGGTCGTGATGCTCTTCGGCACGCCGTAGTCCTCCATCTTCTTCATCAGCTGCGGCAGCACGGTCGCCGAACTGCAGGTCGAAAACGCGATGATCAATTCGTCCTTGATCACGCGCAGCAGCGTCAGGATGCGGAACCCGAACAGCCGCGCGGTCACGCCGAGCACGGCGATCGCGAACAGCAGGATCGCGACGTAGGTGACGGCGACCAGCTTCAGCAGCGGCAGCAGCGATCCGAAGCCGAAGCTCGCGACGGTCACCGCGATCAGCGCGCACACGCCGATCGGCGCATAGCGCATCACCATGTTCGTCACCTTGAACATCGCGTCGGCGACGCCCCTGAGCATCGCGAGCACGGGCTTGCGATGCTCTTGCGGCACCGACTGCAGCCCGAGCCCGAACAGCAGCGAGAAAAAGATCACCGGCAGCAGGTCGCCCTTCGCCATCGACGCGACGATGTTGTCCGGGATGATGCCGAGCACCAGCGCCATCAGCCCGTGGTGCGCCTGCTGCACCTGTTGCGTGGCCTGCTGGTAACGGGAAATGTCGGTGTGCCCCAGTTGCGACATGTCGGTGCCGACGCCCGGCTGCAGCACGTTGCCGATCACGAGCCCGAGCACGATCGCGATCGTCGTGACCACCTCGAAATAGAGCAGCGTCTTGATGCCGAGGCGGCCGAGCGACTTGCCGTCGCCGACGCCGGCGATGCCGATCACCATGCTCGTGAACACGATCGGCACGACGATCATCCGCACCAGCTTGATGAAGATGTCGCCGGCGGGCTGCAGCAGCCCGGATACGGCCGTGTCGCGCAATTGCGGAAACCGGTGCAGCACGAGGCCGGTCGCGATGCCGATCGCGAGGCCGATGACGATCTGCCACGCGAGACCGATGCGCGGCTTGCGGGCCGCGCCGGCGACGGGCGGGGAATCGATGACGGTGTCCATGCTGTCTCCAAAAACGGGGGTTCGATTGAACGCTGCGCGCGATGCGGCGTGTTTTCTGGTGAATGCGCTCGCCGGGCGACGCAACGGGAGAACCTTAAACAGCCGAAATATGTAAAAAAAGCGATTTTTTGGTATGAGAACATATCGCTTTTATTCATTCGTCGAGTGACACGCGATGCTGACGTTCAAGCAGATGGAAGCGCTGTACTGGATCGTGCAGCTCGGTTCGTTCGATGCGGCCGCGACACGCCTGAACACGACGCAGTCGGCCGTCTCGAAGCGGATCCAGGAACTCGAACGCGCGTTCGACCTGACCGTGTTCGATCGCGCGCATCGCAGCGCACGGCTCACCGACAAGGGCGCGGAGCTGTTCGATCACGCGAAGGAATTGCTCGAGCAGCGCGACCGCGTGGTCGAGCGGATGAGTTCGAAGGAAGCGCTGGTGCGCCATGTCCGGATCGGCGTGACCGAACTGACCGCGCTGACGTGGCTGCCGCGCCTGATCGCGGCGATCCAGGCCGCGTATCCGCGCGTGCGCGTGGAGGCCGAGGTCGACCTGACCGCGACGCTGCGCGACCGGCTCGCGGCCGACACGATCGACCTGATCGTGGTCCCGCAGATTCATGCGACGGACGCGTTCACGGCGACGGTGGTCGGCGAAGTCGACAACGCATGGATGTGCGCGGCCGGATTCATGCCGAAGACCCGCGCCGCCATTGCGTTGACAGACCTCGCGCGGTTTCCGCTGATCCTGCAGGGGAACCTGTCGGGCACCGGCCACCTGTACACGCGCTTTCTGCAGGAACACGGCATCGCGATCCAGCGCGTGCTGTCGAGCAACAGCCTGCTCGCGCAGATCGGCCTGACGCTGTCGGGCCTCGGCATCAGCTATCTGCCGAAGGCGTGCGTCGCGCACCTCGTCGCGTGCGACGCGCTGCAGATCGTGCGCACGCGGCCGGCACTGCCGCCGGTTCGCTACGTCGCGCTGCATCGCGCGGAACGCGCGCAGTCGCTGACCGCCGAGCTCGTCCGGCTCGCGGCGCAGGCGTGCGATTTCAGCACGAGCCTGCTCGATCCGCGGGCGCACGACTAAGGCCGCATTCCGGCAACGCAACATCGCCGGCCGGCCGGCTGGCGCAGCGCGAATGGCGAACGGCGAGGCGCCGCCGGTCATCGCAATCGGGCGGCCTGCGAACCGCCGCTGTGCTGCTCCGCACAAACCGGTAGCGGGTTGCGCCGGCGCCGGTCACGCGGCGCCACCGGCGCAATCGCCGTCGCCCGAGCGGCCGCGACCCGGCGCTAGCGCAAACCCGGACCCGGTTGCACTGTTCATCGCGATTCTGGTCCTGTATCGTCCTTCCATCCCCGATCGCGAAACCGGTGCATGGGAGGCTCACGATGCGAAAAAAGAATGCTGCAGCCGTCTGGATCCTGATCGCGATGGTGGCAGGCATCGTGATCGGCTACATGATCTTCACGAGCTTTCCCGACAAGAAAGCCGCCGCCGAAGTCGCCGGGTACATCTCGCTCGTCTCCGACGTGTTCCTGCGCCTGATCAAGATGGTGATCGGGCCGCTCGTGTTCTCCACGCTCGTCGTCGGCATCGCGCACATGGGCGACGCGGCCTCGGTCGGACGCGTGTTCGCGAAATCGATCGGCTGGTTCGTCACCGCGTCGCTGGTGTCGCTGCTGCTCGGGCTGTTCATGGCGAACCTGCTGCGGCCCGGCGACAATCTCGGCTTGCCACTGCCGGACATCGGCGCATCGGCGAATCTCGCGACGTCCAAGTTCACGCTGAAGGATTTCGTCGGCCACATGGTGCCGAGGTCGTTCGCCGAGGCGATGAGCAACAACGAAATCCTGCAGATCGTCGTGTTCTCGATGTTCTTCGGCGTCGCACTCGCCGCGCTCGGCGAGCGCGGCAAGATCCTCCTCGCCGCGATCGACCAGCTGTCGCACGTGATGCTGAAGATCACCGGCTACGTGATGAAACTCGCGCCGCTCGCGGTGATGGCCGCAATGGCCGCCACCGTCGCGGTCAACGGGCTGTCGGTGCTGCTGAAGTTCGCGGTGTTCATGGGCGACTTCTACGTGAGCCTGTTCCTGCTGTGGACCTTGCTCGTCTGTGCCGGGTTGCTGTTCCTCGGGCGGCGGGTGTTCAAGCTGCTGGTGCTGATCAAGGAAGCGTTCATGCTGTCGTTCGCGACGGCCAGCTCCGAAGCCGCATACCCGAAGATCCTCGATGCGCTCGACCGGTTCGGCGTGCGGCGCCGGATTTCGAGCTTCGTGATGCCGATGGGCTATTCGTTCAACCTCGACGGGTCGATGATGTACTGCACGTTCGCGTCGCTGTTCATCGCGCAGGCGTACAACATCCACCTGTCGCTCGGCACGCAGATCACGATGCTGCTGGTGCTGATGCTCACGTCGAAGGGAATGGCCGGCGTGCCGCGTGCGTCGCTCGTCGTGATCGCCGCGACGCTGCACCAGTTCGGGCTGCCGGAGGCCGGGCTGCTGCTGATCCTCGGCGTCGACACGTTCCTCGACATGGGCCGCTCGGCCACCAACGCGGTGGGCAACTCGATCGCGAGCGCGGTGGTCGCGAAGTGGGAAGGCCAGCTCCTGTCGGAAGCGGAAGCCGAAGCCAATGCGGCGCGCATCGAAGCGGAACAGGAAGCGACGATCGCACATCCGACCGAAGTCTGACGGAGGCCCGGCGATGAAGATGCAGCGATTCTGGCGTGCGCTCGCGCTCGCGGGCCTGCTTGCCACGGGCGCGAGCGCGCGCGCGGAAGATGCGCCGTCGACGCTGCCGCGCGTCGAGCCGTTCGCGCCGGCCCAGCTGACCGGCACGCTCGCGAAAGTGCGCAGCAGCGGGACGATCGCGCTCGGCTATCGCGATGCGTCGATACCGTTCTCGTACCTGAACGCGCGCAACCAGCCGATCGGCTATTCGATCGAGCTGTGCAAGGCGCTCGTGTCGTCGATCGAGGATGCGATCAACCGGAGCCTGACGATCCGCTGGGTGCCGGTCACGTCGGACAACCGCATCGACGCTGTGGTCAGCGGGAAGGTCGATCTCGAATGCGGCTCGACGACGAGCAACCTGGAGCGCCAGCAGCGCGTCGCGTTCTCGCCGATCATCTTCGTGGCCGGCACGAAGGTGATGGTGAAGCGGGGCTCGCCGGTCCGCTCGTTCCGCGATCTCGCGGGCAAGAAGGTCGCGGTGACGGCTGGCACGACCAACGAGAAGGCGCTGCACGACCTGAACGAACGGTTCAGGCTCGGAATGCAGCTACAGGTGGTGCCGGACCATGCGCAGGGCTTCGCGCTCGTCGCGAACGGCGGCGCCGACGCGTTCGCGACCGACGACGTGCTGCTGTACGGCCTGATTGCCGAGAATGCGGCCAAGGGCGGCCAGTACGATGTGGTAGGCGATTTCCTGTCCTACGACCCGTACGGAATCATGTTCCGCAAGGACGACCCGCAGCTCGCGCAGGTCGTGAAAAGCACGTTCCAGGAGCTGGCCGCCGACGGCGAGATCGCGCGTCAGTACAAGCGCTGGTTCCTGCGTCCGCTTCCGTCGGGCCTGAGCCTCAACCTGCCGATGAGCCCGCAACTGGAGACCATCATCGAGACGATCGGCGTCAAGGGAGAATGAACGCGCCGACATGAATGACGAAACGGGAACGGCCCCGGTGCCTCACCAGGCATCGGGGCCGTTCACCGGACGCGACGCGTTCAGCCGACCCGCGCTGCGCCGTGCTGCTGCGCTTCGCCGCCGTCGCTGGCCGTTCGTGCCAGCACCGGCTTCAGCGCCTGCCCCGTATGGCTCGCCTTCACCTGCACGAGCCCTTCCGGCGGCGCTGCCGCGACGATCGTGCCGCCGCCCACGCCGCCTTCCGGGCCGAGATCGATGATCCAGTCGGCTTCCGCGATCACGTCGAGATCGTGCTCGATCACGACCACGCTGTGCCCGCCGTCGACCAGCCGATGCAGCACGCGGATCAGCTTCGCGACGTCGGCCATGTGCAGGCCGACCGTCGGCTCGTCGAGCACGTACAGCGTGTGCGGCGCCTTCTGCCCGCGCCGCGTGATGTCGTCGCGCACCTTCGTGAGCTCGGTGACGAGCTTGATCCGCTGCGCCTCGCCGCCGGACAGCGTCGGCGACGGCTGACCGAGCGTCAGGTAGCCGAGGCCGACGTCCTTCATCAGCTGCAGCGGATGCGCGATGTTCGAAATCGGCGCAAAGAACTCGACCGCTTCGTCGATCTCCATCGTCAGCACGTCGCCGATGTTCCGGCCGCGCCACGTGACGGCGAGCGTCTCCGGGTTGAAGCGCTGCCCGTGGCACACGTCGCACGGCACCTTCACGTCGGGCAGGAAGCTCATCCCGATGGTGCGCACGCCTTGCCCTTCGCAGGCCGGGCACCGCCCGTCGCCGGTGTTGAACGAGAAGCGCGACGCCGTGTAGCCGCGCGCCCGCGCTTCGAGCGTATCGGCAAACAGCTTGCGGATCGTGTCCCACACGCCGATATAGGTGGCCGGGCACGAGCGCGGCGTCTTGCCGATCGGCGTCTGGTCGACTTCGAGCACGCGGTCGATCTGCTCCCAGCCGCTCAGCGATTCGCAGCCCTGCCACGCATGCGTGACGTTGAGCGACGGCCGCGGCGCGCTGCGCGCGAGCACGCTCGAGCGGCGGTTCGCGGCCGGCGCATCCTGCTGCGCGGCCTTGCGCGCGCGGCGCGTGGCCGGCGACGACAGCACCGAGCGGCCGACCGCATCGAGCAGGTTCGTCATCAGCACGTCGCGCGCGAGCGTCGACTTGCCCGAGCCGCTGACGCCCGTCACCGCGACGAGGCGCGCGAGCGGAATGCCGACGGTGACGTCGCGCAGGTTGTGCAGCGTCGCGCGATGGACCGTCAGCCAGCCCTCCGGCACCGCCGGCGCGCCCCTCTTGTCCGGCAGGCTCACCGCACGGCGCGGCTGCAGCGGATGCGTCATCGGCTGCGCGAGCAAACGGCCCGTGACCGAATCCGGCTGCGCGGCCAGATCGGCGACCGCGCCCTCCGCGACCAGCGTGCCGCCGCGCTTGCCGGCGCCCGGGCCGACATCGATGATGTGATCCGCGCGGCGGATCGTGTCCTCGTCATGCTCGACGACGACGAGCGTGTTGCCCTTGTCGCCAAGCTTGCGCAGCGCGTCGAGCAGGATCTGGTTGTCGCGCGGATGCAGGCCGATCGTCGGTTCGTCGAGCACGTAGCACACGCCCTGCAGGTTGCTACCGAGCTGCGCGGCGAGCCGGATCCGCTGCGCTTCGCCGCCCGACAGGCTCGGCGCCGCACGATCGAGGCTCAGATAGCCGAGGCCGACCTCCTCGAGAAACGCGAGGCGGCTGCCGATCTCGCTGACGATGTCGCGCGCGATCTGCGCGTCGCGGCCGGTCAGCTCCAGCGTATCGATCCAGCGGCGCGTATCGGACACCGTCCACTGCGCGACCTCGACGATCGGATGCGCGTCGAACGTGACCGCACGCGCAGACGGGTTCAAGCGCGTGCCGTGGCAATCCGGGCACGGCTCGTTGCCGACGCCTTCCGGCTCCTGCTCGTCCGACGGCAAGGTTTGCTCGCGGCCGCGATCGTCGCCGGCGAGCACCGTGTCGTCGTACGCGGCGCGCTGTTCGCGCGTGAGCGTGACGCCGGTGCCGACGCAGGTCGTGCACCAGCCGTGCTTGCTGTTGTACGAGAACATCCGCGGATCGAGTTCCGGGTAGCTCGTGCCGCACACAGGACACGCGCGCTTGACCGACAGCACCTTGACCTCGCCGACGCGCGCGGTCGAATGATCGTTCTGCATCGCGTGGTGCAACCCGTCGAGCGGTGCGAGCAGGTGCATCACGCCCTTGCCGAGCTCGAGCGTCTCGTCGAGCCGACGCCGCAGCTCGGCCTCGTTGTCCGGCGACACGACGATATCGGCGACCGGCAGCTCGATCGTATGTTCGCGGAAGCGGTCGAGCTTCGGCCACGGATCGACGGGGACGAACTCGCCGTCCACGCGCAGGTGCGTGCTGCCGCGCGCCTTCGCCCACTTCGCGAGATCGGTATAGACGCCCTTGCGGTTCACGACGAGCGGCGCGAGGAAGCCGACGTGCTCGCCGCGATGGTCGCGCAGCAACTGCGCGGCGATCGATTCGACGGTTTGCGACGTGACCGGCGTGCCGTCGTGAATGCAGTGCTGCAGCCCGAGCTTCACGTACAGCAGCCGCAGGAAGTGCCACACTTCGGACGTGGTCGCAACCGTGCTCTTGCGGCCGCCGCGCGACAGCCGCTGCTCGATCGCAACGGTCGGCGGAATGCCGTATACGGCGTCCACCTCCGGCCGCCCGGCCGGCTGCACGATCGAACGCGCATACGCGTTCAGCGATTCGAGGTAGCGGCGCTGGCCTTCGTGGAACAGGATGTCGAACGCGAGCGTCGACTTGCCGGAGCCCGACACGCCGGTGATCACGTTGAACTTGCCGTGCGGGATGTCGACGTCGAGCGCCTTCAGGTTGTGCTCGCGTGCATTGACGATCCGCACGACGTCCTCGCCCTCGATCGCGCGCCGCTCGCGCGCGGCGTTCAGCACCGCCTGCAGCGGCACGCCTTCGTCGGCGAGCGCGGCTTCGCCGTCCATCGCGCGGTCGTACTGCAGCAGCGCGACGCCCGTATGCGATTGCGCGCACGCCTTCACGTCGTCGGGCGTGCCCGCGCACAGCACGCGGCCGCCGCCGTCGCCGCCTTCCGGACCGAGATCGATCAGCCAGTCGGCCGCGCGGATCACGTCGAGGTTGTGCTCGATCACGATCAGCGAGTGGCCGGCCGCGAGCAGCTTGCCGAACGCCTGCATCAGCTTCGCGATGTCGTCGAAGTGCAGCCCGGTGGTCGGTTCGTCGAACATGAACAGCTTCGCGCGCGCGATGCGCGCCTCCTCGCTGACGACGCGACGCCCGCCGGCGGCCGCCGCCGATTCGGCGAGGAAACCGGCCAGCTTCAGCCGCTGCGCTTCGCCGCCCGACAGCGTCGGCACCGGCTGGCCGAGCTTCACGTATTCGAGGCCGACGTCGACGATCGGCTGCAGCACGCGCAGCACGTCGGCGTCCGTCGCGAAGAACGCCGCCGCTTCGCTGACGGTCAGGTCGAGCACGTCGGCGATGTTCAATGCGCGGCCGTCGCGCTCGATCCGCACTTCGAGAATCTCCGCGCGGTAGCGGCTGCCGTCGCAGTCCGGGCAGCGCAGGTAGACGTCGCTCAGGAACTGCATCTCGATGTGCTCGAAGCCCGAGCCGCCGCAGGTCGGGCAGCGGCCGTCGCCCGAGTTGAAGCTGAACGTGCCGGCGCCGTAGCCGCGTTGCAGCGCGAGCGGCGCCTTCGCGAACAGCTTGCGGATCTCGTCGAACGCGCCGACGTAGCTGGCCGGGTTCGACCGCGTGGTCTTGCCGATCGGCGACTGGTCGACGAACACGACGTCGCCGACCTGGTCGGCGCCCGTCAGGCTGCGGAACGCGCCCGGCGACTCGGTCGCCTTGCCGTGGTGGCGCGCCATCGCCGGATACAGCACGTCCTGCAGCAGCGTCGACTTGCCGGAACCCGACACGCCGGTGACGCACACGAGCCGCTGCAGCGGAATCTCGACCGTCACGTCGCGCAGGTTGTGCTCGGTCGCGCCTTCGAGCACGATGCGCGGCGTGTTCGCGTCGACCGGACGGCGTGCCCAGTTCGACGCATGCGCGACGTGCTTGCGCCCGCCGAGATACTCGCCCGTCAGCGTGTGCGCGGCGCGGATGTCGGCCGGCGTGCCGTCGTAGACGATCGTGCCGCCGCGCTCGCCGGGCCCCGGGCCCATGTCGATCAGCCGGTCGGCCGCGAGCATCACCGACGGATCGTGCTCGACGACGACCAGCGTATTGCCCGCGTCGCGCAGCCGCTGCATCGCCTCGACGATCCGCGTGAGGTCGCGCGGATGCAGCCCGATGCTCGGTTCGTCGAGCACGAACAAGGTTTTGGTCAGCGACGTGCCGAGCGCGGTGGTCAGGTTGATCCGCTGCACCTCGCCGCCCGACAGCGTGCGGCTCTGCCGATCGGGCGTCAGATAGCCGAGCCCGACGTCGCACAGGTATTTCAGCCGCGTGCGCACTTCGGCGAGCAGCAGCTTCAGCGCATCGTCGAGCAGCGCGCTCGGCAAGCTCACTTCGTCGAAGAAGCGGCGGATGCGCTCGATCGGCAGCAGCATCAGGTCGTGCACCGTCAGGCCCGGCAGCGCTTCGAGCTGCGCGCGCGTCCAGTCGACGCCGCGCGGCATGAAGCGATCGGCCGGCGCGAGCACCGCGTCGGCGTTCGCCTTCGAGCCGAGCCGCCACTGCAGCGATTCCGTCTTCAGGCGCGCGCCGCCGCACACGTCGCACGGCGTGTAGCTGCGGTACTTCGACAGCAGCACGCGGATATGCATCTTGTACGCTTTCGATTCGAGGTAGCCGAAGAAGCGTTTCACGCCGTACCACTGGCTCTGCCACTTGCCGTTCCAGTCCGGCGAGCCGTTGATCACCCAGTCGCGCTCGGCGTCGGTCAGGTCGGACCACGGCGTGTCGCGGCGAATGTCCGCCTTCGCCGCGTAGCGCATCAGGTCGTCCTGGCACTCCTTCCATGCGGGCGTCTGCATCGGCTTGATCGCGCCGCCGCGCAGCGTCTTGCGCGCATCGGGGATCACGAGGCCGAGATCGACGCCGATCACGCGGCCGAAGCCGCGGCACGTCTCGCATGCGCCATACGCCGAATTGAACGAGAACAGCGCCGCCTGCGGCTCAGCGTAGCGCAGGTCGCTGTCGGGATCGTGCAGCCCGGTGGAGAAGCGCCAGATCTGCGGCTCGGCGAGCGCGTTCTCCGCTTCGGCGCCGAGCACGTAGACGTTCACGCGGCCGCCGCCGCGCTTCAGCGACGCTTCGATCGCCTCGACCACGCGCACCTTGTCGGCCTGTTGCACGCGGAAGCGGTCGGCGACCACGTCGAGCAGCTTGCGCGGGCCGGTGGGCGACGCGACTTCGCGCTGCGCCTGCACGCGCGTGTAGCCGCTCGCGGACAGCCACTGCGCGACCTCTTCCTCGGACGCGCTTTCCGGCAGCTCGACGGGGAACGTGACGACGACGCGCGGATCGTCGGCGCGCGTGCGCTCGACGAGTTCCGCGTAGATCGTCTCCGGCGTGTCATGCCGCACCTGCCGCGCGGTTTGGCGGTCGAACAGCTCGGCCGCGCGCGCGTACAGCAGCTTCAGGTGGTCGTTGAGCTCGGTCATCGTGCCGACCGTCGAGCGCGAGCTGCGGACCGGGTTGGTCTGGTCGATCGCGATCGCGGGCGGCACGCCGTCGACACGCTCGACCTGCGGGCGGTCCATCCGGTCGAGGAACTGCCGCGCATACGCGCTGAACGTCTCGACGTAGCGCCGCTGGCCTTCCGCGTACAGCGTGTCGAACACGAGACTCGACTTGCCGGAGCCCGACGGGCCGGTGACGACCGTCATTTCGCCGGTGCGCAGGTCGAGATCGAGGTTCTTGAGGTTGTGCTGACGTGCTCCGCGAATGCGGATCAGATTGCTGGATGACAATTTGCCTGCCCGTCTGAATGAGTTAGCCGGAATTCACGGTGCCGGAACGCTGCGGCGGATGCCCGCAGGCGCGGCGCGCGTGCGGCCAGGGTCATGCCCGGGCCGCGCGAGTTCGACGGATACTATACTGTATATTCATACAGTTTTCCACGGGCATCCCGAGCGCCCCGATCCACGGGCGCCGGCGGCCCGCAACGTTGGGTTCAGCCGCGGGCGGGCGCCGCCGTCGCCTGCGCGATGCACGCACGCGCGAGCACGTCGGTCGGATCGACGAGCGTGACGCGCTCCCCGGTTCGCGCGACATATTCGCCGCCCGGAAGCAGGATCGGCAGCTCGGTGCAGCCGAGCACGATCACGCGCACGCCCTGCGCGATCAGCGCGTCGATCGCGGCGCCGAGATCGTCGACGCAGCGTCCGGTCGTGAAGCCGGCCTTCACGCCGTGCTCGCCGTAGATCGCGTCCATCACGCGCGCCTGCAGCGCCGCGCTCGGCGCCACTTGCCGGAGCCCTTGCGACGCCAGCGCCTTTTCATACACTCCGCTCTCGATCGTGCCGGATGTCGCGAGCACGCCGATCTCGCGCAGCGCCGGATAGGTATCGCGCAGGTAGGCGGCCGTGACGGTCAGCATGTTGACGATCGGAATGCCGAGATACGGCTGAATCCGCTCGACGAACGCATGCGCGGTATTGCATGGAATCGCGATGACGTCGGCGTCGCCGTCTTCCAGCTTCTTGCAGGTCGCGTACAACGAGATTGTCGGATCCGCGCCGGTACCCACCAGGTTCTCGGTCCGGTCGGGAATCTGCGGATTCTGCTCGACCAGCAGCTTGACATGGTCCTGATCGCGCGACGCCGGCGTGTTGCGCACGATCTTGTCCAGAAAGTCGACCGTCGCCGCCGGCCCGACACCGCCGACCACGCCGATCTTGAATGCGGCCGCGCGCACATGCGGCTGTCCGGTCACCGCGTACTGCGCATATGCGAGATTCGAATCCACGAGCGGCACGGATTGCGGGCCGATTTCATCCAGGACCAGCGCAATCTCGGTCAGGCCCGGGACGATCACCTGCACACCTTGATCGATCAGGTCGTCGCATGCGCGCCGCAACAACTCGACCGGCCGGCCGCGCAGGTTGCCGCGCTTGATGCCGTCGGCGCCGTAGATCGCGTCGGTCACGAGGTCGATCCCGTCGTGCGGCCGCGGATGGACGATCTCGAACGCCGGCGCTGAAAAATACGCATCGAACAACCGCTTGTCGCGCACGTAGTCGGAAGCCAGCACGCCGATGCGCGTCGCGTCGGGATACCGCCGCCGTACGTGGCTGCGCACCGCGTCGACGATATCCACGATCGGCAGGCGGGTATTCGCCTTCAGTTCGCCGATGAACGTGTGGCTCAGGAAACACGGCAGCACGATGGTCGTCACGCCGCGCTTCTCGAACTGCCGGATCATGTCGAACACGTACAGCTTGCGTTCGATCGTGGCCGCGCTCCCGGACCCCGAGCCCTTGAACGGGTATTGTTCGAACACCACGTCGACGTGCTCGTCGTCCGACGACGCGGGCGTCGCCTTCACCATCTTGAAGAACACGTCCGCGCTGGCGAGTGGCCCCAGGCCGCCGACCACGCCGAATTTCCGCCGGGCGTTCGCGCTATCGGTGCGCGTCATGCCTTCAGCTCCGGCCGGTCGAACGCCGCGCGTTGCGACTTCGCGGCACGCCGGCTCTCCCATTTCGCGATCACCGCCGTCGCCACGCTGTTGCCGATCACGTTCGTCATCGTGCGGCCCATGTCGAGGATCTGGTCGATCGCGAGCACCATCGCGACGCCGGCCGCCGGCAGATGGAACATCGGCGCGACCGCCGCGACCACGACCACCGAACCGCGCGGCACGCTCGCCATGCCCTTGCTGCTCAGCATCAGCACCAGCAACATGAAGACCTGCTCCGACAGCGGCATGTGCACGCCGAACGCCTGCGCGATGAAGATCGCGGCGAACGCCTGATACATCATCGAACCGTCGAGGTTGAACGCATAGCCGAGCGGCAGCGTGAAACCGACGACCTTCTTGTCGACACCGTATTTCTCGAGCTGCTCGGTCAGGCGCGGATACGCGGCCTCGCTGCTGGCCGTCGAAAATGCGATCAGCGCCGGTTCGCGCACGGCCTTCAGCAGGCTCCCGACGCGCCGCCCGAGAAACACGTAGCCGGCACCGATCAGAATGGCCCACAGCACGAGCAAGCCGAGATAGAACGAACCGATCAGCTTGCCGTACGTGTAGATCACGTCGAGCCCGCGCAGCGTGACCGACGACGCGATCGCACCGAACACGCCGAGCGGCGCCGCGCGCATCACGTAGTTGGTCAGGCGCAGCATCACCGGCACCATCCCGTCGATCGACTGAATCACGACGCCGACGCGCCGGTCGTGCTTCAACGCGCTCAGCGCGATGCCGAGAAATAGCGAGAACACCAGGATCTGCAGGATGTCGTTGCGCGCCATCGCGTCGAGCAGGCTGGTGGGGAACGCGTGCGTGATCACGTCGCGCGCGTTCAGGGCGGCGGTGTTCAGCCCGGTATCGACGTCGCCGGCAGTCTCCGCGAGATTCAGGCCGACGCCCGGCTGCAGCGCATTCGCCATCACGAGGCCGAGGCCCAGCGAAATCAGCGATGCGCAGACGAACCAGCCGATCGAGCGCAGGCCGATGCGGCCGACGTCCTCGCCGCTGTCCATGCCGGCCAGCCCGGACACGAGCGTGACGAACACCAGCGGCGCGATGATCATCTTGATCAGGCGCAGGAAGATGTCGGTGACGATCGAGAAATAGCCGGCCACCGCCTTCAGCGTGGCCGGGTCCGCGATGTTCGTGTGGCACGCGTAACCGGCGACGACGCCGACGATCATGCCGACTGCGATGCTCAAGGTAAGGCGATTCTTCATGTCCATTCGTCCTTGGGTGGCGCCCGGCCGCCTGAACGCGGTGAGCGCTATGGGAAGGCCGCGCGACGCTTTTGATGCGTCGCATTTGCCGTTGGAACGAATGGTAGGGACCGCCTCTGAAGCCGTGATGCCGGTCCGACATGGCGGTATGCGAGCCCCGCATAACGCGGGAAAACCCCGACTCAGCCGAGCCGCGAACGCTCCGCGCGCAGATGCTGCCACAGCGTGTCGAGGAATTCGCTGCGATTGGACACGTCGCGATACACGCGCAGTTCGACGTCGAGGTTCCAAGCCGTGGGCCCGGCCGGCACGAGGTCGCCGGCCGCCAGCTCGGCGGCGATCGCGCTGCGCGGCAGCCACGCGACGCCCTCGCCTTCCATCACGAGCTTTTTCAGTACCTCGGCCATGTCGGACTCGTAGTGCAGCTGCAGCGCCGGCGCATCCGCGGAACGACCGAGCAGCAGCGCGAGACAACGTCCGAAGTAGCTCGTTTCCGTGTACGAAATCAGCGGCAGCGGATGCTGCTTCGTTCCGGGAAGGCGAAACGCGGGCGCCGAACGACGGTTCGGCCGGCACGCCGGCATCAACGTATCGAGACCCACGGTCAGGTGCTCGTATTTCGCCGGATCGAGATGAAGCGGCAGCGCCGGATGGTGATACGCAAACATCAGCTCGCAGTTGCCGTTGACGAGCATCAGGATCGAATCATGGACGTTGGTCGGAATGACCCGCGCGCGCACTTCGCCGAAATGCGGGGCCAGCGCCTTGAGCCACGCCGGCAGGAAACTCAGTGCGATCGTGTGGCCGGCGGCGATCTGCAGGCCCTTGCCGGCGATCCGCTGTTCGGTGCGGATGATCGCGCGCGTGTCGTACAGACGGCTCAGCACGTCTTCGGCCGTCTCGCGAAACAGGCGCCCGGCCGGCGTCAGCACGGGCGGGAAACTGCTGCGGTCGATCAGCTCGGCGCCGATCCACTGCTCGAGCGACTGGATGCGGCGGCTGAAGCCCGATTGCGTGACGTTGCGAAATTCGGCCGCCCGGGAAAAGCTTTGATACTGAGCGAGCGCGAGGAAATCCTCGATCCATTTGATTTCCATGATGGCCCTGGAGGTCGCGGGTGGGTCGGCCCGCGCGTCACCAACGCGATGGCGACGCGGGCGCGCCGACGGACGCTCACATTGTATGTGCTGCGTCCGGCTCGTCGGGCCGGCATTCGGCCCGCGGCCTCCTGCGGCGCTGCGGCTTCATTCGCGGTGACGCAACCGCGATATCGCACACGCTTGCCGCGCGGGGCGTTGCCGCTCGCTTCGTCGAACGTCCGCCTTCTCGGCTGCCGTTGCCGCAAGCGCGCCGGCCGGGCGGTTCCGTCGGCCGCGCGTGCGGCAACTGCCCGCTACGGATTACTTCTGCAGCGAGATTTCCACGCGGCGATTGCGCGCGCGCCCTTCGGCCGTGTCATTCGACGCGGCCGGATTCGCTTCTCCATGTCCGGTCGCGGCAAACGCATCCGCCTTCAGCCCGTGTTCGCGCAAGTACGCGGCGACCGCATCGGCCCGGCGCTTCGACAGCGCCCGGTTGTGCGCATCGGAGCCGGTTGCGTCCGTATAGCCGTCCACTTCCACGCGCGCGAAATGCTTGTCGCCCTGCCGGCTCAGCAGCTTGTCGAGTGCGGCGCTGGCCGCGGGCGTCAGCACCGCGGAATCGGTCGCGAAGTACGCATCGCCGGTCAGGCTCACTTTCTCGACCGGAGCAGGCGCCGGCGCAACCGTCGCAGCCGCCGGCGCAGGCGCCGCGCCGCACTGGAACACGAGCGAATGCGGATCGGCGCCGTCGCGGTAAGGCGTGGTCGAATCGATGCGGCGCACGGGCTCGTTGCCGCACATGCGCGTCGCGACCTTCATGCAGGTGTTGACGCTCGACAGGATGCCGTGGCAGTCGACGCGGAACGTGCGGATGCCGTCGCGCGGCTGCAGTTCATAGGCGTTGAAGGTCGGCCCCGACGCGCTCGAGCAGGCAGCGAGGGAAACCACGGACGCCAGCAGTGCAAGATGAATGTTTTTCAATTGATGACTCCGAGAATGCGATGGGCGCAGCGCGCGACGCGATGGCGCGCCCGCACGCGCGTGCGTTTGCGTTCGGCGCGGTCCGCTCCGGCCACGCGTGCCGGAACGAACCGCTGCGCGCGATCACTTCCACTGATACAGCATGCCCGCGCCGACGACGCGCTGGCTGCCGGCGAAACCGCCGTTCAGCGTCGCCTTCAGGTTCTCCGTGATGCGCGCCTGCACGCCGACCGCCATGGCCTTCTGGCCCTGGAACGTTGCCGTGCCGACGCCCATCGCGAAGTTCGAATCGCGATCCATGTGCGGAATCGATGCCATCGCGGCCGTTGCCGCGATACCTTCGCGCGCCATCGAATCGGTCTGCTGGATCTGCTGCTGCATCTGCGTCAGCTGGTTGTTGACCGTGTTCAGCGACTGCGTGAACTGGTTCGATACCGCGTTCAGCTGGTTCACGTTCACCGCGTCGGTGCCTTGCGTACCCGCCGCGACGTTCACGACCTGGCGCGCCGAATCCGCGGAGCCGACCGCGACGACGTTCGACCGCCCGCCGTCGTTGCTGCCCGCCCCGAGCGCCGTCGAGTTGCTGCCCGATGCGGTCGAACCGACGCCGATCGCGGTCGAGCCGTTGCCGGACGCCGTCGAGCTGTTGCCGACCGCCGTGCTGTTCGAGCCCGACGCGACCGAACCCGAGCCGCCCGCCGACGAGTTGGAACCGCTCGCGCCCGGCGGCACGTTGCCACCGGTCGGATTCGACGTGTACTGCCCGCCGAGATTGGTCGTGCGCTGGTCGATCAGCGTCGTCAGCTGGTTCGCAACGGAATCGAGCTGCGATACGTTCACTGCGTCCGTGCCGTTCTTGCCGGCGGCGAGGCCGGTGATCTGGCGATTGCCGACGTTCACTTCGCCGGCCGACGACTGCGGACTGCTCAGGCCGTACGCGACGTAGTTCGTCAGTGCGCCGACGGTGGTCAGCGAGCCGGCGCCGAGCGCGACACTGTTCGCGAACGTCGCCGACGCACCGGCGCCGAGTGCGAGCGCGTCGGTCGCGCTGCTGCGCGCACCCGAGCCGAGCGCGACGCTGCCGACGCTGACCGCAACCGCGTTCGCGCCCTGTGCCACCGATTGCGCACCGGTCGCCGTCGCGCCGCTGCCCAGCGCGATCGCGTCGGCTTGCGCGGAGCTGGCCGCTTGCCCGATCGCGATGCCGCCTGGCGCGGTCTGGTCGACGATCGCGCCGTTGCCGATGCCCACGCCGTTGTCGCCGTTGACGACCGTCGTCGGCCCGACCGCGATCGATTCCGCGCCGACGGCCAGCGAATCCGCCGCGGTCGAATTCGCGTGGAAGTACATCTGACCCGTGACCGCGAACGACTGCAGCGAGCGCGCCAGCTGGCGCACCGTCACCGCATCCGTCTGGCCGGTGCCGTCCGCGACGTTCGTGATCTGGCGATACGTCTTGCCCGTCGCATCGCCGACCGATACCGCGCCGAGCAGCCGCTCGTCGGTCGTGTCGAACGGGATCGACGCGCTGCCGTTGCGCAGGATGCCCGACGACGGCACCACGGGGCGATCGGCCACCGAGCCCGAGCCGAGCGCGATGCTGCCGTCCACGCGAGAGATCGCGTTCGGCCCGATCGCGACGCTGTCCAGCCCGAGCGCCTGGCTGTCGGGCGCGGTCGAATTCGCGTGGAAGTACTTGATGCCGTTCGCGTTGATGTTGTCGATCGCCGAGCCGACGCTGTTGTTGATCGTCGTCGAGCCATCGCTGTTGTACGTGACGTACGACGGTGCCGAGATCGTGCCGGTCGCCGGATCGTAGGTCGCGCCGCCGCCGATCGCGCCGGCCGTGCTGTTGCCGAGGTTCGTGTTGTTGTTCGCGATCGAGCTGAGGCCGGTCGACAGCGAGCTGAGGCCGGTCGAGGTTGCGGTCGACAGCGACGTCAGGTTGCTGTTCGTCGCGCTCAAGCCGGTGGACAACGAGCCGACGACCGTCGACGTCGACGTGGACAGCGACGTGATCGTGCTGTTCGTCGAACTCAAGCCAGTGGACAGCGAACTGATCCCGGTGGAGGTCGAAGTCGACAGCGACACGATCGTGCTGTTGGTCGTGCTCAGGCCGGTCGACAGCGAACCGATGCCGGTCGACGTCGAAGTCGACAGCGACACGATCGTGCTGTTCGTCGAACTCAGGCCGGTCGACAGCGAACCGACGGCC
The DNA here is from genome assembly GCF_052851275.1 of Burkholderia sp. SR8. NCBI lineage: Bacteria > Pseudomonadati > Pseudomonadota > Betaproteobacteria > Burkholderiales > Burkholderiaceae > Burkholderia > Burkholderia sp. SR8. The sequence goes on along the minus strand of NZ_JAULUC010000019.1, from coordinate 48,772 downwards.
GTCGACGTGGACGTCGACAACGACGTGACCGAGCTGTTGGTCGAACTCAGCCCGGTCGACAACGAACTGATGCCCGTCGACGTGGACGTCGACAACGACGTGACCGAGCTGTTGGTGGAACTCAGGCCGGTCGACAGCGAACCGACGGCCGTCGACGTGGACGTCGACAGCGACGTGACCGAGCTGTTGGTCGAACTCAGCCCGGTCGACAACGAACTGATGCCCGTCGACGTTGACGTCGACAGCGATGCGATCGAGCTATTGGCCGACGACAGACCGGTGGAGGTCGACGTCGACAGCGACGTCACCGCGCTGTTGGTCGAGCTGAGACCCGTCGACAACGAGCCGATGGCCGTCGAAGTCGACGTCGACAACGACGTGATGCTCGACAGCGTCGACGTCGACAGCGACGTCACCGCCTGGTTCGTCGCATCGAGCTGCGAACCGTTGATCGCGTCCGTGCTCGACGAACTGATGCGCCCGGCCGCGACGTTGGTGATCTGACGCTCGGTGCCGACGTTCCCCACGCTGACGACGCTCGTCGGATTGATACCCTTGAAGCTGTACGTGACGCCGCCGATCGTCGCGGTCGCGGTCGGATTCGGCGCGGCCGTCACCGAGCCGGAGCCGAGTGCGACATCGTTTGCGTTGTTTGCGACCGCCGACGCGCCGAATGCCACCGCGCCCGCCGCTGCCGCCGTCGACGTGTTGCCGAGCGCGACCGAACCGGTGCCCTGCGCATTGTTCGTATTGCCGATCGCAACCGCACCGTCGCCGTTCGCGGTGTTGTTCGACCCCATCGTCACCGCGCCGGTGCCGATCGCGGTGCTCGGATCGCCGATAGCGACCGCGCCGTTGCCGCTCACGGTCTGGCCGAAGCCGAGCGCGACGGCGCCGGTGCCGCCCAGCACCTTCGACAAGTTGCCGCCGGCGATCGAACCGGCGCCGGCGGTAGCGGCAACCGAGTTGCTGTCGCCGATCGCCACGGTCGACGTCGCGGCCGCGACGCTGTTGATGCCGACCGCGGTGGCGTTCACGGCCGACGCGGTCGCGCCGGCGCCGAACGCGCTCGCCGACGTACCGGTCGCGAGCGCGAGATTGCCGAACGCAACGGCGAACTGCTGCGTCGCGGTCGCCTGCACGCCCATCGCGATCGAACTGAGGCCCGACGCATTGGCGCTCAAGCCGTACGCCTGCGCATTGTCGGCGCCGGCCGACGTTTGGGAACCCATCGCGATCGAGCTGGTGCCGAGCGACTGCGTGCCCGAACCCGGCACGCCGGCGGTGCCGCCCCAGCCGATGGCGATGGACGACGTGCCTTTCGCGCCGCTGTTCACGCCCATCGCGACGGCCGAATTTCCGGAAGCCAGTGCACCGCTACCCACGGCGACGGCAGCCGAGCCCGAACCCGTCGACTGGTTGCCGAGCGCGACAGAACCCGTATTCGTGGCATTGGACGAAAAGCCGAGCGCAATACTTTGCGCCCCGGACGCGACGGACCCCAGGCCGAGCGCCCCCGCATACTGACCGGAGGCCGATGCGTTGTTCCCGAGCGCGACCGCCGCCAGGCCGTTCGCGGTCGCACCGCTGCCGATGGACACGGTGCCGCTTTGCGTGGCCTGCGACAGATTGCCGATGGCGACCGAGTACGCGCCCGATCCGATTGCCTGCACGCCGAGCGCCGCGCTATTGACGCCGGTCGCCTGCGCATTGATGCCGATGGCCGTCGAACTGTCGGCCATCGCGTGCGCGCCGGGGCCCAACGCAGTGGCCGATACGCCGGCCGCGGTCGACAGGTTGCCGAACGCGGTGGCATTCACCTGCGTCGCGATCGAACCGTTGCCGATCGAGATCGAACTGGCGCCGCCGGTCGCGGAGCCGCCGCCCGCCGAGTACTGTGCGTGGGCGCCTGTCTGGAACAGCCCGAGATACGCAGCCGCCATCATCATGACGATTCGCCGGGGCGACGGCCCCGCCGGCGCCGCGACGCACGCCGCATCCCCTGCGTCCCCGGCATGCTCGACCGCACTGCGCGTCGACGCCACGCGCTTGCCGCGCGCACGATCGAGCTCGGACGCCGCGACCCACGCCCCCAGTGCTTCGTTCCAGATCGACTTGAACGTCTTGTTCATCTTGTTTTCCCTCGGTTCACATATGCCGGATGACGCAACCTCGAACGCGGCCGGTTGCAGATCGTCTGCGTGCTACCCGTCCCGCGACGCCTCGCTGCTCACTACGTACTACTAACTGAACTGCCGAATGTCCCTGCACGACACGCGCGACACACGTTGCGAACACGCGAGCGAGCGCCGCACGCGCGTCCGTCGGACGCGCTGCGCAGTGACGACCGAAATCATCGATTCACGGAAGCCGACGTCGCGAACCCGTCGACGGCACGACACGCAGCGCGGCGCCAACACGCGCGGACGCCTCGCGCCGGACCGGCAGCGACGTCGAATCTCACGAGAAAGCGTCGTTCAGACGCGGGTTCGGCACGTGCCGGCCCGATGCGCAGGCCGGCGGCCGTGTTTCATTCGGGGGGAGGATGACGTGGTGCGCACCCCGGCGCAGAAGCACGCGCCGCCGGACCGCGACCGCCGACAGCCGGCGCCGGTTCGAACGAACCGGTGCGTTGATCTGCCACGCTTTTCATGTTCATGTTTGTCGTGCCGCCTGATTCGAGAGCGCGTTGCGCGCGACCGCCGGCCGGGGAATCGGACTGCCCCGGCGGTCGACGCGAATTTGCTCGCCCCTTTCCATCCAGGCGTACACCGACGATTCCGGATTTCCGGAAAACCGACGATTGGCCGGATGACCCCTGCATCGCATTATTCAACTGACTTTCTTTGACTATTTATTGTCGCCTTGTATGTCAAACTCTCAGAAACTTCAAAATCCTTCCATTCAGCTTGTATATCAATTCATGCGAAGGATGATGAAATTCGCATTACCCTCGTGCCCGTCTTCGCCGCGACCCCGCAGTCCCCAAATATGAGATTGCCAGCACGCAATGTCACATTGAATATTGCGCACCGAAACAGGGCACCGCGAAAAATAATTTTGCAAGGAATCCGGTTCCGTCGAAGAACCGATCCAAGCCGCGTCGGGCCTAGTGTGCCGGGATTCATCGGATCAAATCTTTTCTCGGGCGGACAAATTGTTTTCCCGAGCGGACGATATTTACATTCATACACACCGACATGGCAATCGGCATGAATATGAAAGTATTTTCAACCGACGATAAATAAAATCTTAATCACGGGGACATTGAATTGAAGAACGCCATCCGCACAGCGATCTGCGGTTCTCTCGATACATTCCGCTCAAATTCATCGCCCGGGCCAGCGCCGGTTATCGAATTTCCTCCGGCAATGGCGACCGATATTCCTTATTGCATCCGGAATTTTTTTCCGCCGCATTTTTTCGGCGGGATCCCGGTCGCGGCGCAACCGGGCCGATGTGTCAGACATTTCCATACGCGCCGCACGGAAACCCCACCGGCGACGGTGTTGTCGGCATATAATTTTTCGCAACAATCATGCACATCAATGCATCGATTCTGACCGGCCTACCCTCCCTACGCGTTCGCAACCATGTCATCCCGCTCGTCCAGTCCGGCGTCGCTCCGTGCCACGCCGGATCTCGTTGGCGCCCATATTCTTGTCGTAGACGACCGGCCGAACGATCTGCGGCTCCTGACGGAGATCCTGCGCACCGCGCGGTGCCGGATCAGCGTCGCGTTCGACGGGCTGCAGGCCTATCACCGCGCGCAGGCGATCGCGCCCGACCTGATCCTGATGGATGTGCGGATGCCGCGGATGGATGGCTTCGCCGCGTGCCGGCTGCTGGCATCGACCCCGTCGACGCAGAACATTCCCGTGATCATCCTGACCGCCGCGAGCGATCTCGACGATCGCATCGCCGGGCTCGAGACCGGTGCACTCGACTACATCGTGAAGCCGTTCGAGCCGGTCGAGGTCATCGCGCGAATCCGCAATCACCTGAAACGCGCCCGGCGCAGCCAGCCGTTCGCGCACCTGCCCGAACTGCCCGACCATCCCGATGCCGCGCTGGTGCGCGCGGCAAGCGAGGTCCTGCTGCGCGAACTGCGCAATCCGCCGACGCTCGAGGAGCTCGCGCGGCAGGTCGGCACGCATGAGAAGAGACTGTCGCGCGTGTTCCGCGACCATCTCGGCCAGACCGTATTCGAATACCTGCGCGACACGCGGCTGCGCGCCGCGAAGCACTTTCTCGCTGAAACATCGATGGGGATCGGCGACATCGCGGAAGAAATCGGCTTTTCGACGCCGGGCAATTTCGCGACCGCGTTTCGCGAACGGTTCGGCATCACGCCGTCCGACTGGCGGCGCCAGCGTCCTGCGGTCGATGCCCCCCCCGCGTCGCATGAGCGCCCACGCGATGCATAGGTCGCGCGCATCGGCCTGGCACGCGATGCTGCTCGTCGCGCTGGCGCTGATGGCCACGTTCGCCGCGCCCGGCGCCGACGCGGCGGCCGACCCCGCACGCATCGAAGCCGTCTCGTTGCTCGAGGATCCGGGCAGGACGCTGTCCGCCGACCAGGCCGCGGCGCAGCTCGCCGATCCGCAGCACCGCGCGGCCGCGCCGGCGCAGCCGTCGTTCAATATCGAATTCTCGCGCTCGGCATGGTGGGTCGGCGCGACGCTGGCAAACCCGGATGGCGTCGAGCGTCCGCTGGTGCTCGCGATTCGCGACGCACGCATCGACCGCGCGGACTTCTACGCCGAGCGCGGCGGCACGTGGACGCTCGTCGGTCGCTTTCCGTCCGAAGCGGATGCCGCCGGCGGCGCGGTCCGCAAGCACGCCCGATACCCCGTCCTCGACGTGACGCTCCGTGCGGGCGAGCACGTGCCCGTGCTGATCCGCGTGACGTCGCGCAAGGAACTGCGGCTCGCGCCGGCCGCCTTCACGCGTGACGCGTGGGACGCGGAGGAAATGCGCGCCGCGATGTGGGACTTCGGCTTTCTGGGCGGGCTGCTGGCGCTCGTGTGGTGCGCGCTGCTGATCGGCTTCTTCTCGCGCAGCGGCGTATTCCACGTGCTGGCCGGCATCGCGTTGTGCACCGCGCTGTTCGAGGCGACGTACCGTGGCTATACCGCACTGATACTGGGGCCGGGCGCACGCGAATGGTCTGCGCGCGGCGAGATCATCTTCGTGTACCTGTCGGTGGCGCTCTTCATCGCGTTCATCCTGATGGTCGCGCACCGTGAAAAGGCCCGGATACCGCTGCGCGCCGTCTACCTGACGATCCTGGGCCTCGAATGCGCGGGCCTCGTCGGCGCCGCATTCGGCGACCTGCTGACCTTCACGTGGTTCTGCCTGCGGCTGAACACCGTGCTGTCGGTCGTGAACATCGGCATCGCGCTCACGCTCGCGATTCGCAGGACGCCCACCGGCCGCGTGATGCTGATCGCGGTCACCTTTGCGAGCTTCAACTTCCTGATGCGCGTGCTCGACGGCATGAGCGCGGTGCCGCCATGGCTGTTCTGGCTGAAGTCCGACATCTATCCGAACCCGGTGATCGCGATCATCGGTCTCGCCACGCATCTGCTGGTGCTGGCCGCCTGGATCCACCACGTGGGCCGTCAACGCACCGAAGCGCGCAAGCGCCTCGAACACTGGCAGCTCACCGAGCAGGATCGCCTGCGCGACGAGGTCGCGAAGCGCACGCTCGCGCTCAACGACGCGCTGCACCAGGCGAGAACGCACATGCAGCAGAAGATCGAGACGCTCGGCTATGTGAGCCACGACCTGCGCGCACCGTTGTCGACGATCAACGGCTACGCGAAGCTGCTGCTGCAAAGCGCGACGCGCAGTCAGGCGCGGCTGATCCGCTCGATCGATCGAAGCATCCGCTACCAGCTCGCGCTGATCGACGAGTTGCTGCAATACACGAAGGCCGAACTGCAGCCGCTCGGCATTTCGCCGGATGCGACCGACCTGCCCGGCCTGCTGAACGACATCGGCGACTATGCGGTCGCGCTGTGTTCGCAGCAGAACAACCGGTTCGACTACCGGCCGCTGACGCCGTTGCCGCGCAAGCTGTCGATCGACGCGATCCGGCTGCAGCAGGTCCTGCTCAACCTGCTGTCGAACGCGTCGAAGTTCACGCGCGACGGCACGGTCACGTTATCGGTCGGCGCGTATCCGCACGACGATGCGTGGCGGATCGTGTTCGAAGTCGCCGATACGGGAATCGGCATCGACATCGGCAAGACCACCGACATCTTCCGCGCGTACCAGCAGGTGCAGGCGGTGAACGGCGGCACGGGGCTCGGCCTGTTCATCGCGCAGCGGATCGTCGGCGCGATGCACGGCGAACTCGCCGTATCGAGCCAGCCGGGCGTCGGCACGACGTTCACGTTCCAGATCGTCGCGCCGGCGCTCGGCCGGGCGCTGATTCCGGCATCGGCGCTGGCGCGGACGGTACATCCCGCCGGACCTGCCGAGCCCGTACCCGACGCGCATGCGATGCACTGCCCGCCCACCGACGCGCTCGACGAACTGAGCGCGCTCGCGAGCGAAGGCCGTCTCACCGATATCGAGGAATGGCTCGGGCAGCATGCGCACGCGCCGCGGCATGCGGCGTTCGTGCACGCGATGCGGGAGCGCCTCGACGTGCTGGACCTGCACGCAATCGAACGGCTGGCCGAATCGCTGAAGCGCACGGGCATCGCCGATCCGTCGTTCAATGCGGAAGCGGACATGGCCGGGCCGGCGTGATCGCAACCGGCGCGCGCCGCCGTATGGCACGGATTCACTGAACGGTTAGCCGAGACGCGCATCCGTTCGGCAGCAACAAGCGGACAGCGGGGCGCACCGGGGTGTGCGTGACCTTCCAGGCACTCGACGCGCGGAAGGCCCGCTACGAAGCCCATCTGGTCGTCGACACGGTCGGCGACACGGCGGACGGCCGTCCGCGCAATCCACGGACGGCGCGCACAATCTCACGCGGAACGCTGAAAACCCGACAGCTGGCGCATCGTCGACACCAGCGCCGCGTCGTCGCCGGACGCAGCGGGCGTCACGTCTGCGGCGTCGCGCTTCGTGCGTTTCGGATCGAGCCCGGTGCCGCCGCTGCGCCGCCGTGCCGCGTGCCGCTCGATGACCCGCTGCAGCAGACAGAACACGCACAGCAGCGCGCCGATCACGATGCGCGTCCACCACGAACTCAACGTGCCGTCGAACGTGATCAGCACCTGGATCGTGCCGAGGATGCCGACGCCGAACACCGAGCCGATCACGTAGCCCACGCCGCCCGTCAGCAGCGTGCCGCCGATCACGGTCGCGGCGATCGCATCGAGTTCCATCCCCTGCGCCTGCAGCCCGTAGCCGGACAGCACGTACAGCGTGAACACCACACCGCCCAGCGCCGAACAGAAACCGCTCAACGCATACACGCCGACCTTCGTGCGCGCGACCGGCAGCCCCATCAGCAGCGCCGAGCGCTCGTTGCCGCCGATCGCGTACACGTTGCGGCCGAAGCGCGTGAAATGCGCGACGTAGATCGCGGCAGCCAGCGTCGCGAGCGCGATCAGCGCGCCCGCGCTCAGCGTCCCGCCGCCGAGCGGCACGCTGATGCCGGCGAGCGCATGGAACGTCGGCTCGTTGATCGTGATCGACTGCGTCGTGATCAGGAAGCACGCGCCGCGCGCGAGGAACATCCCGGCCAGCGTGACGATGAACGGCTGCAGCCGGAAGTAATGGATCAGCGCGCCCATCGCGGCGCCGTACAGCGCGCCGAACACGAGCACGAGCGGCACGATCGCCCACACCGGCCAGTGCAGCCGCTCGGCGCCGACCGCGCACAGGATCGTTGTCAGCGCAACGACCGAGCCGACCGACAGGTCGATGCCGCCCGACACGATCACGAACGTCATCCCTATCGCGACGATCAGCAGGAACGCGTTGTCGACGAGCAGGCCGGTCAGCACCTGCATCGAGAAGAAACCCGTATACATCACGGATCCGAAGCCGAACAGCGCGGCGAACAGCACGATCGTCACGACGATCGGCAGCGTGCGCGGGTCGGCAAGCCGTGCGAGAAATCGGTTCATCGCGGCGTCGCTCCGGTGGTGGCGCGCGAACGCGCAAAAGGCAGCAGCCGGGACGCGTGCCGGACCGCCAGCGCGCGCGCCGCGTCCGACTGGATCAGCGTCACGACGATCACGACGATCGCCTTCACGACGAGCGTCGCTTCCGGCGGCACGCCGATCGAATAGGTCGTGTAGGTCAGCGTCTGGATGATCAGCGCGCCCAGCACGGAGCCGGCCAGGCTGAAGCGGCCGCCGAGCAGCGACGTACCGCCGAGCGTCACCGCGAGGATCGCATCGAGTTCGAGCAGCAGCCCCGCATTGTTGCCGTCCGCGCTGCGCACGTTCGAGCTCGCGAGGATGCCCGCGAGCGCCGACATCACGCCCGAACACAAGTACACGCCGAACACGACCGCGCCCGCGCGCAAGCCCACGAGCCGCGTCGCGACCGGATTGACGCCGATCGCGCGGATGAACAGGCCCAGCGCGGTGCGGTTCACCAGCAGCGCGGTCGCCGCGATCGTCGCGATCGCGATCCACACCGAGCACGGCACGGCCGCGAGATAGCCGCCGCCGAGTTCGAGATAGCCGGGCGCGCCGATCGGAATGATCTGTCCGCCGGTCAGCAGTTGCGCGATGCCGCGTCCGGCAACCATCAGGATCAGCGTCGCGATGATCGGCTGCATCCCGACGAACGCTACGAGCACGCCGTTCCACGCGCCCGCAAGCAGCCCGACGCCGAGCGCGGCGGCGAGCGCCGTACCGACCCGCGTCGGATCGCCGTCGAGCACGATCGCCGCGGCAGCGCCCGCAATCGCGACGATCGCGCCGACCGAGATGTCGATCCCGCGCGTCGCGATCACGAGCGTCATCCCGAGCGACACGATCACAAGCGGCGCCGCGCGGTTCAGGATGTCGATCGGCGCGCCGAACAGGTGCCCGTCGAGCAGCGAGATCGACAGGAAGCCCGGCCGATGCGCAACGTCGAGCGCGAACAGCAGCGCGAGCGTCAGCACCGGCCATACGAGCGGATGACGCAGCAGCGTACGAAGGCGCATCATGACCGGCCTCCCGCGATCAGGTGGTACACGTGTTCCTCCGATGCGTCGGCGCCGGACAATTCGGCGACCTTGCGGCGATCGCGCAGCACCGCGATCCGGTGGCTCACGCGCACGACTTCGCTGATTTCGGACGAGATGAACAGGATCGCGAGCCCCTGCGCGCACAGGGCGAGCACGCGCTCCATGATGTCGAATTTCGCGGCGACGTCGATGCCGCGCGTCGGTTCGTCGAGGATCAGCAGCTTCGGTTCCGTCGCGAGCCAGCGCGCGAGCAGCACCTTCTGCTGGTTGCCGCCCGACAGCAGGCCGATCGGCTGCTCGGCGTCGCGCGCCTTGATGCCGAGCCGCGCGATGTAGGTGTCGGCGAGCTCGCGCTGGCGCGCGCGGCCGATCAGCCGCCACCAGCCGCGCCGCGCCTGCAGCGCGAGCACGATGTTCTCGCGGATCGACAGCGCGGCGACGATTCCTTCCTTCTTGCGATCCTCCGGGCAATACGCGATGCCGTTGCGCACCGCGTCGTGCGGCGACGACAGCCGCTTGCGCGCACCGTCGATCTCGATCGCGCCGGTGTCGGTGCGCTCGGCCGCGAACGCGAGCCGCGCGGTTTCCGTGCGTCCCGAGCCGAGCAGCCCGGCCAGCCCGACGATTTCGCCGGGCCGCACGTCGAGGTCGAGCGGGCTCATCATGCCGCGCCGGCCGACCTGCTGCATCGACAGGAACGGCGCGGCCGCGCCGGCATCGGGCGACACCGCTGCCGCGCCTGCCTGCAGCGTGCCCGACATCGGTTCGCGGCCGGTCATCTTCGCCACCAGCATGTCGACCGGCAGGTCGCGCGCGAGGTACTCGCCTTCGCGCTCGCCGTTGCGCATCACGGTGATCCGGTCGGACACCGCATAGGTCTGTTCGAGGAAGTGCGTGACGAACAGGATCGCGATGCCCGACGCCTTCAGCCGGCGCAGCACGTCGAAGAGCCGCGCGACTTCGCCGTCGTCGAGGCTCGACGTCGGCTCGTCGAGAATCAGCACGCGCGCGTCGACCGACACGGCCCGCGCGATCGCGACCATTTGCTGCACCGCGATCGGATACGCGTCGAGCGAACGCGTGACGTCGAGCGACAGGTCCAGTTCGGCGAGCGCGTCGCGCGCCCGTGCATGGATCGTCTTCCAGTCGATCGCGCCGCGCCGCAGCGGCTGCCGGCCCGCGAAGATGTTCTCCGCGACCGACAGGTTCGCGCACAGGTTCACTTCCTGATACAGCGTCTGGATGCCGGCCGCCTCGGCTTCGCGCGGCGCGGCGAAATTCACCGGCGCGCCGCCGACGCGAATCTCGCCCGCGTCATGCGCATGCACGCCGGTGAGCACGTTGATCAGCGTCGACTTCCCGGCGCCGTTCTGGCCCATCAGCGCATGAATCTCGCCCGGAAACAGCCGGAAGTTCACGCGCTGCAGCGCACGGACACCCGGAAACGCCTTGTCGATGCCGGTCATCTCGACCACCGGCGCATTCGTCATGGATCGCCCTCGATTCGATGGGGTTGCCGGACGGCGGCCGTCGCGCCGCCGCCCGAACCGTCAGCCGTGCTCAGTACTTGCGGGTCGGCAGAACTTGCGCGGCGACGTTCATCGGGAACACCGTCTCGTTCGTGACGATCCGCTTCGGCAGCTGCTTGCCGGCGACCACGTCCTTCACCGCGGTCATCAGCTGCGGGCCGAGCAGCGGGCTGCATTCGACGTCGACGTTGATCTTGCCGGCCACCATCGCCTGGAAGCCGCCCTTCGTCGCATCGAACGACACGACGCTCACGTCCTTGCCGGGCTTGATGCCGGCCTCTTCCATCGCCTGGATCGCACCGAGCGCCATGTCGTCGTTGTGCGCGTAGACGACGTTGATCTGCTTGCCGTAGGTTTTCGCGAACGCTTCCATCACCTGCTTGCCGCCGGCGAGCGTGAAGTCGCCGCTTTGCGATGCGATCACCTTGAACTTCGGATTGTTCTTGATCACTTCGAGCAGGCCCGCGCGGCGATCGTTGGCCGGTGCGGAGCCGACCGTGCCCTGCAGCTCGACGATGTTGATCGGGCCCGCGTCGTTCTTGTAGCGCTCCTCGAGCCAGTGGCCGGCGCGCCGCCCTTCCTCGAGGAAGTCGGAGCCGATCATCGTCACGTACAGCGAAGGATCCTTCACGTCGACGCCGCGGTCGGTCAGGATCACCGGGATATGGGCCGCCTTCGCTTCGGTCAGCACCGGCTCCCAGCCCGACTCGACCACCGGGGAAAACGCGATCACGTCGACCTTCTGCGCGATGAACGAGCGGATCGCGCGAATCTGGTTCTCCTGCTTCTGCTGCGCGTCCGAGAATTTCAGGTTGATGCCGGCGTCCTTCGCCGCGCTCTTCACCGACACGGTGTTCGCCGTGCGCCACGCGCTTTCCGCGCCGACCTGCGAGAACCCGAGCGTGATCGGCTTTTGCTGCGCGTGCGCGCCGGTGGCCAGCACCGTCGCCGCCGCGACGATCGCGCCGGCCGCCAGCTTCCTGATGAATGTCATGGTTCGTCTCCGATGGTGTCGTTGTATGCCGCGGCGCCTGCCTGGCGCGATGCCGGGCTGTGCTGTTGTGGTTCTGCATGGCGCGCACGCGGATCGGGGCGCTGCAGGCCCGCGCTCGCGGCCGGCCGGATATGTACCCCCGGATCAGTCTAGGAACAAGTCCGATAACCTTCCAATGAAATATTGGATTGAAGCGATATCGGTATCGGCATACGTATAAACACCTAAGCCTCGGACGGGCCGGGCGCCGCGCTTGGCGGGCCGTGTGGTGTTCGTGTGGTGTGGTGTCGTGCCGCGTCGGGCCGCGCCGTGTCTCTCCGCGTTCAACGCGATTCGTCGGGCACGCCCCGTCGACGGCGCACGAATCTTGCTGCCGCGTCGTCAGCCCCCGCCCGCGCGTCGCGACGGGCCGCCACCAACAAGGAGAACAACGATGCCCGCCGTGCGTGAACGCAGCATGCGGCAGATGAATGCCGCGGTCGACCGGTGCGGCGCAGCATGAAAAAGCGCGCTTCGTTCACCGCGCCGGCAAACGCGTGCGCGGTCGCTGCATCGCTGCGTCATGTCGACGACCGGCGCCCCGGCTACACGCGCCGGCGGCTGCGCAACGGCTTCGCGTATTACACGCAGGACGGCGTGCGGATCCGCGATGCGGACGAAATTGCCCGTATCAACGCGCTCGCGATTCCCCCTGCGTACACCGATGTGTGGATTTGCACGGACCCGCGCGGCCATCTGCAGGCGACCGGCCGCGATGCGCGCGGGCGCAAGCAGTATCGCTATCACGCGCTCTGGCGCGAGACGCGCGACGCGAACAAGTACGCGCGGATGGCGGCATTCGCGCGGGCGCTGCCGCGCATCCGCGCGCGCGTCGCGCGCGATCTGGCGTTGCCCGGGATGCCGCGCGACAAGATCGTCGCGACGATCGTCCGGCTGCTCGACACGACGCTCGCGCGGATCGGCAATGCCGAGTACGCACGCGAGAACGCATCGTACGGGCTGACGACGCTGCGCAAGCGCCACGTGACGATACGCCCGGGGCAGGTGCGCCTGCGCTTCACCGGCAAGAGCGGGATCGAGCACGACGTGACCGTCGAGGATCCGCGCGTCGGCCGCATCGTGCGGCGTTGCGCGGAGTTGCCGGGGCACGAGCTGTTCCAGTATGTCGACGACGACGGCACGCGCCATTCGGTCGGCTCGTCCGACGTCAACGACTACCTGCGCGACGCAGCGGGCGCGGAATTCACGGCGAAGGACTACCGGACGTGGGCAGGCAGCGTGCAGGCGCTTGCGCTGTTGAGGCGCATTCCGCATCAGGGCGTCACGCATGCACGCAAGCAGATCGTCGAAACGGTGCGGACCGTCGCCGAGATCCTGCGCAACACGCCGGCCGTATGCAGGCGCTGCTACATCCATCCGGTGGTGCTCGATACGTTCGAGGCCGGGGAGCTCGACACGCTCGAGGTCGTACGCAAGCCGAGAGGGCTGCGCGCGGACGAAGCGGCGTTCGTGGCGTTGCTCGAGCAGGTTGCGCGGCGCGGTCGGCGGCGCACGCGTCGATGATCCGGCGCCGGGATCGGATGCTCATCGACGCTCGGCGAGCGCGAGCATCGTGTGCCACCCGTTCGCGGCACCCCAACGGCACCACCCGGCTCTCGCTGCGCCGCGGCGCATTCACCCGGGATTGCGCTCGATCAGAAACCGCTCGCGACGGCCCCCCTTGATCCAGCGCGGCTCGCGACCGCGCCCGCTCCAGGTCGCGCCGGTCTTGGGATCGCGATAGCGGGGTGCCGATCCGCTCTTGCGCGGCGCCGTTCTCGCGGTGCCGCCGCGGCGACCGAAGATCTGGCCGGCAGTCAGGCCGTATTCCGCGACCCGCGTGCGAATCTCCTGAATGACGGCGTCCAGTTCGGCGAGGCGGGCTTCCTCGACGCGCTTCATCAATTCATCGGCTTGCGCCTTCAATTCGCGATAACCGGACATGCGATTCCTCCACATTTACATGGCGTGATAAAAGGCCGAATGGACGCGGGATTGCCACGATGCAATCCACTTGAAGGCCGTGAGTCGAACGCCCATTCGGGTAAACCGAAATGCCGATCACGCGCGGCCCGGCGCGTTTTCCGCGCGAAATTCACACACCAGCTCGCCGCCGGCCGCGATCTCATCGATTTGATCCGGTGTCAACGCGACAATCGACGCTGCAATTTCGTCCGAGATACCCAATTGCTGCCTGCCTTGCTCGTAGTCGCTGCGCAATATGCGTTGCGCGAGCACGAGATACGCGCGGTTGAATTCCGCGATTGCATCGAAGATGTCACCCTGTCCGGTCATGATTGCTCCTGTGCCGACGGCGTCCTGCGGCCCGCGCGCGCGGCGCCGCGACTGGCCGTCCGGGAATGGATGCCTGAATCTATGTCATGCAATCGCCGTCGTGCCGACAATTCCTAGATGGCATCCGACATTCATGAACTCGAGGTTTGCAATTCGCGGTTCGCAATTCATCGCCGTCGGATTCAGCCTAGATTCGGTCACCATCCGGAACCGGAACGCCCATACGATTTTCGAACGGCGCGCGAATCCATTAGCGCACGCGGCCCGGCACCGGTGAGCGATGATTGCTTGCGCGCATCGCCGCCTTTCCCCGGCATCCTCGATGCCTGATCAATGACTGATCCAGAACGGACGGATTCCGACAATCATGTTGAAAGTGACGAAAGCCGTATTTCCGGTCGCCGGTCTCGGCACGCGATTTCTGCCTGCGACCAAAGCCAGTCCGAAGGAAATGCTGCCGGTCGTGGACAAGCCGCTGATTCAATACGCGGTCGAAGAAGCGATCCAGGCAGGCATCACCGAGATGATTTTCGTGACGGGCCGCAGCAAGCGCGCGATCGAAGACCACTTCGACAAGTCCTACGAAATCGAAGCCGAGCTCGAAGCGCGCGGCAAGGAGAAGCTGCTGTCGTTGGTGCGCAGCATCAAGCCGAGTTACGTCGACTGCTTCTATGTGCGCCAGGCCGAAGCGCTGGGACTCGGTCATGCGGTGCTGTGCGCTGAAAAACTGGTCGGAAACCAGCCGTTCGCGGTGATCCTCGCTGACGACCTGCTCGACGGCCCGAAGCCCGTACTGCGCCAGATGATCGATGTGTTCGATCACTATCATGCGTCGGTGATCGGTGTGGAGGAGATTGCGCCCGACGCATCGAAGTCGTACGGCGTGATCGACGGCAAGCGCTGGGAGGACAACCTGTTCAAGCTGTCCGGGATCGTCGAGAAGCCCGAGCCGGTGAATGCGCCGTCGAATTTCGGCGTGGTCGGCCGGTACGTGCTGAAGCCGAAGGTGTTCGAGCATCTACGCGCGCTGCGGCCGGGCGCGGGCGGCGAACTGCAGCTGACCGACGCGATCCAGTCGCTGCTGTCCGACGAGCAGGTGCTCGCCCATCGCTACGACGGCACGCGCTTCGATTGCGGCAGCAAGCTCGGGTATCTGAAGGCGACGGTCGAGTTCGCGTTGCGGCATCCGGAAGTGGCCGCGGATTTCGAAAGCTATCTGGCCACGCGCATGTCGGCGCTGCTGGTCGCCTGACCAGGTGGGCGTCGCATCCCCGGTCATGTGGGCGGCAGTCAGCGATCTCGGCGACGCGGCGATGACGTTGCCGCTCGCGCTCTGGTGCATCGGCTGGCTCACACGGTCGACAGCCGGGCTGCGTCAGGCAGCGTCATGGGCGCTGATGCTCGCGGCCGGCATGGCGCTCGTCGGCGTCACGAAGATGCTGTATGCCGGTTGTGGAATCCAGATCCGCGCAATCGATTTCCGCGTGATCAGCGGACACACGATGCTCGCGTCGGCGGTGTGGCCGATGGCGTGCGTGCTGGTGTCGAGCGGGCGCGCGCAGCGGCGCACGAGCACGCCGCTGCTGGCCGGGCTCGCGCTCGGTGCACTGATCGGCGTCGCGCGCGTGTTCGACGACGCGCATACGCCGTCGGAAGTCGTCACCGGCTGGTTCGTGGGCTCGGCGGTCGCGCTGGCGTTCGCGCGGCGGCATGGCGCGCCGCGTATCGATGCGCGGTATCGCGCACTCGTTGCCGGGTCGCTGCTGGTCGTGTCGGCCGTCGCCTACGGCCGGCATGCGCCGATTCAGGCGGCAATCGAGTTGTATTCGCCGTTTTGGTGCGGGCGGTTCGCGCTGCAGCCGTGACGGTTCCGCCGCGGCCGGCCACGCGGTCGCACTGCGCGATGCGAACGGCACCGTCCGGCACGCCTCCGCTCCACCGGTCTCGCCGGAAAAAGACAGCATGCCGGCCGAATCGGACACCGCGCCGCACGCGGCCGCTCGAGCGCTTATGCTTGATCGCCGGAATCGCTTCGTCCCGAACGACGGACGCGCGTTCCGCGTGCGAACCGGCGCGCAAGCCAGCCCAGCCCGACAGGCATCTTGCCCCGCGTCGCACGGCATCCCGCCGCGCGGCGCCGCACAGCCGGCACGCAGCGAATCCGGAGTCTACGATCGGGCGCACGCATGTCGACCTTGCTCTTCTCAGCCAGCGTACTGTTCTTTTCGCTCAACGCATTCAGCGTGCGGGCGACCTTCGCCGCGTATTTCCTGCTCTGCGCGCTCGCGTTTCTCCGCGCGCCGACGCTGATGAACCGGCAGCGATACCTGTTTCCGGTCTGCACATACTGGCTGATCAGCACCTGCCTCGCGTTCATCCTGTCCGCGTTTGGCGACTTCTACGTGAACTTCTTCATCAAGTTCGTGCTGATCCAGACGTATATCGCGCTGAGCTACTGGATGTTCGCCGGCGGCGCGCTCACGCGTGAATCGCTCGATACCGCGTGCAAGACGCTCATCTACGTCCACGCCGCGTTCTTCACGTTCCAGCTCGTCTACTACCTCGGAACCGGCACGTTCATCGACTTCGACAGTTACGTACGGGAAGCCGATTCCGAAGCGCTCTACGCGACCAAGGCGCTGACCGACAGCCTGATCTCGATCCGCGCACTGGGGTTGTATTCCGAACCGTCGTTTTACGCGATGACGGTCGTCCCGAGTTCGGTGATCCTGCTGCTGTCGCAGCGGCGCATCACGCTCGCGCCCGTCGTCGGATTCGCCACCGCGCTACTGAGCTTCTCGGTCGCGTCGATGGTCGTCTGCGCGGTACTGTGCGCGCTGCATATGCTCGCCGGGCGCGGCCGGTTGCGGACCCGGATCGCCGTCGTCGTGGTCGCGCTCGCGTGCGTGCCGTGGCTCTACACCGTGTACGATCAGCGGGTGAACCAGTCGGCCGACTACGATGCGGTCGGCAGCCGGACGCTCGTGCTGACCGAGCTGACCGAACGCGACCTCGTCGCGGGCGTGTTCGGCGGCGGCCTGTTCTGGGACGAGCGCAACAACGTCGGGAAAACCCACTTGCGCGGCTACCAGGTCCGGGACAGCTCGTTCTACATCTATCTCCTGTTCGCGGCGGGTGTCGCCGGCTTCGTCGTGTTCTTCGGGACCCTCGTGACGCTGTTCCGCCGCAAGGGCCGCCGCAAATATCTGCTCTACCTGCTGCCGATCCTGCTGTTCAAGTACCACGTGCTCTATGGCATGCTCTGGCTCACGATCCTGCTGTTCGTCGTGCTGGCCGGTCAGGACGCGCCGAACCGGCGGACGGTCGCCCGTCGATTTCCGGACGTATCCCGCGGCAAGCCGCTCGCGCACCTCACATGACATCACCCCGACCTGCACCGCCGTTGCACGCGATAAAGCGATTGCTGATCGCGTCGCTGTGCGCGAGCTGCACCGCGACGGCAGCACCGGCGCAACCCGTACCGGCGCCGCCCGGTGACGTTATCGCGCACAGCCGGGCCGCCACGCGCGTGTATCTCGGCTCGCCGTCGCTGGCCGTGCTGCCGAACGGCGACTATGTCGCGAGCTTCGACACGTTCGGCGCCGGGGCGGTGCAAAACCGCGTATCCGTCTTCACGTCGCACGACAAGGGTGCAACGTGGTCCCGGCTTGGCGACGTGCCGGACCAGTACTGGTCGTCGTTGTTCGTGGAGAACGGCGCGCTGTACCTGATGGGCACCAACCGCTCAATGGGCACGCCGTCGATCCGCCGGTCCGACGACGGCGGCGCATCGTGGACCACGCCGGTCGACGAATCGACCGGGCTGTTCGCGTATCCGGGACGCTTCATCACCGGGCCGGTGCCGGTGCTCGTCAGCCGCGGGCGCGTGTGGCGCGCGTATGAAAGCGTGGAAGACGGCGACCTGCGCGCGCTCGTGATGTCGGCGCCGGTCGATCGCGACCTGCTCGACACCCGCAACTGGCGCGCGTCCGCGCATCTGCCGTCGGACAAACGCTGGCTCGACGGCAGATTCCAGTCGTGGGAAGAAGGCAACGCAGTCGACAGGCAAGATGCGCCACCCGCCGTCATGCTGCGCGTGAACACCGCGAACGGCCCGGAAAAGGCCGCGCTGGTAGCAACCGGCGACGACGGCCGTACGCTGTCGTTCGACCCGGCACGCGATTTCGTCGATCTGCCGGGCGGCGGAAAGAAGTTCACGATTCGCTTCGACCCGGCGTCGAGGCAGTACTGGACGATCACGAACGCGGTGCCGAAGACGGTCGGCAGGATGAACCTCGAGCGTATGCGCAACACGCTGGTGCTGCTGTCGTCGCCCGATCTGCGCCAGTGGACCGCGCGGCACGTCCTGCTACGACATGCCGACGCGAAACGGCACGGCTTTCAGTACGTCGATTGGCAATTCGACGGCAGCGACATCATCGCGGTGCTGCGCGTCGCGTTCGACGACCCGGACGGCGGCGCGGCGAGCCAGCACGATTCGAATTTCATCACGTTCCTGCGCGTGCGCCGGTTCCGTCAGGACGCGTCATCCAATGCACTGACACAAAGCCTGCAGTAGCTCCACGCCGGCACCGATGCTCCCCGCGGGCCGCACGAGGCGGCGAGGCGGGATCCTTCACTCACTTCTTGAACACGCCGACGACCTCACCGTCATCGACGACCAGCAGCGCGCCGATCCGCCGCTGCTGCATCAGCTGCAACGCATCCTCTACCCGCGTACCGGGCCTGACCGTCGACGGCTCGATCGACATCATGTCGGCCGCCGTGCGGCGCAATACGCCGTCGCCGTGCCGTTCGATCGCGCGACGGATGTCGCCGTCGGTCACGATGCCCCAACCGGCGCGCCGCTTCACGATCGCGAGCCCGAGCCGCCCGCGCGTCATTGCGTCCAGCACATCGAGCGCCGACATGTCCTCCGTCACGAACGGCAGGTTTGCGCGTGTCATTTCGTCGTCGACGGTGGACAGCAGCCGGCGGCCAAGCGAGCCGCCCGGGTGAAAGCGCGCAAAGTGTTCCGGCTGGAAGCCGCGTGCGCGCATCAGCGTGACCGCCAGCGCATCGCCCATCGCAAGCGTCGCCGTCGTCGATGCGGTCGGCGCGAGTTGCAGCGGACACGCTTCACGCTCGACGCCGATGTCGAGATGGGCGCGCGCGGCCCGCGCGAGGGTCGACGCCGGATTGCCGGTGAGTGCGATCAGGTCGTTGCCGTTGCTGCGCAGGAACGGAATCAGCTTGATCACTTCGTCCGTTTCGCCGGAATTCGAAATCGCGAGAAACGTGTCGTCCGGCGTCACCATGCCGAGGTCGCCGTGATAGGCCTCGCCCGGATGCATGAAGAACGCGGGCGTGCCGGTGCTCGACAGCGTCGCGGCGATCTTCCTGCCGACGATCCCGGACTTGCCCATTCCGCACACGACGACACGCCCGCTCGAAGCCAGAATGATTTCGATCGCCGCATCGAAATTCGTGTCGAGCCGCGCGGCCACGCCGGCCAAAGCAAGCGACTCGATCTCGAAGACCTGCCGCGCCGATTCAGTATGGTTCTGTCGCATCATGGGTTTGCCGTTGGAGAAGGGAGACGACGCGATCGACGTCGTCGGGCGTATCGATGCCGGCCGGCGGCGCATCGGGCCAGTGCATCACGTCGATCGGCATGCCGAGCCAGAGTGCGCGCAACTGCTCGAGCTTTTCCAGTTGCTCGAGTTCGCACGGCGCCGCACCTGCCAGTGCCTGCAAGCTCGCATTCCCGTAGCCGTAGAGGCCGATGTGGCGCAGGAACCCGTCACCACGCTCGTTTTCCCGGGTCGCGTCCGCCGGCCGACCGTCGCGACAGAACGGGATAGCCGCGCGGGAGAAATACAGCGCCCGGCCGCGGCGATCGACGACGAGCTTGACGATGGCCGGCTCGTCGAGCAGCGCGGCATCGCCGACCGGGCACGCGACCGTCGCGACACCGAGGTCCGGCGCGGCACCACAGAAGCCCGCGAATGCTTGCAACAGCGGGGCCGGTACGAGCGGTTCGTCGCCCTGCACGTTGAGCACCGCATCGGTGTCGGCCCAGCCCAGCACGCGTGCGACTTCCGCCGCGCGATCGGTGCCCGACGCATGATCGACATCGGTCATGGCGAAGCGGATGCCTCGCGCATCGAGCACGTCGGCGATGCGTTCGTCGTCGATCGCGACGACGATGTCGGCACCGGGCAGCGCACGGCGCACGCGCTCATGCACGCGAACGATCATCGGCTTGCCATCCAGGTCGACGAGCGGCTTTCCCGGCAGCCGCGACGAACCGTACCGGGCCGGAATCACGACGTGCACCGGCCGCACGTTATTGGACGACGTCATGACGGCTCCATTGTTCGAGCAGCGGTCGGTACACGTCGTCGAGCGACAGTCCGCTACCGGCCAGCAAGTGCTCGGCCACCTCGCGCGCGACGCCGCGGCCACCGGCCGTGTTCACGACGCGGTCAACTCGCGCGCGGACAAGATGATGCGCATCGGCAGGTGCATACGACACGCCGACGCGCTCTATGACCGCGAGATCGTTCACGTCGTCGCCAACATATGCGATCTCGCGGTCGTCGAGTCGCTGTCGCGTCTTGATGTCTGCATAACCGGCAGCCTTGTCGCCGCAACCGGTCACCAGCACGTCGACGCCGAGTTGTTCCGCGCGCCAGGCCAACGCGCCGCTGTGCTTGCCCGACAGGATGCCGGTTCGGATCCCGTGCGCGCGCAACAATGCGAACGCGACGCCGTCCTGTGCGTGAAAGCTCTTGATGAACTCGCCATCGGCCGTGACGTGGAGCAGACCGTCGGTCAGCACGCCGTCGACGTCGAACAACACCAGACGCACGGGCCCGCGATACATCGCGCCGCTCATCGGATCTCGAGCGGTGGCAGCCGCTTGACCAGGTCGTCGACCGCCTTCATCTGCTGCAGGAACGGGTCGAGCAGCGCGAGCGGCAGCGCGCTCGGGCCGTCGCAGCGAGCGCGATCGGGATCCGGATGGGCTTCGAGGAACAGACCGGCCAGTCCGACCGCCATCCCGGCGCGAGCGAGATCGAGCACCTGGCGCCGCCGGCCCCCGGACGCGGCGCCGTGCGGCTCGCGCATCTGCAGGCTGTGCGTGACGTCGAAGATCACCGGGCAGTCGCCCGTCGCGTCGCGCATCTGGCGGAAGCCGAGCATGTCGACGACGAGGTTGTCGTAGCCGAACGACGATCCGCGTTCGCACAGAATCACGTTGTCATTGCCAGCCTCGCGGCACTTCGATACGACGTGCTCGATCTGTGTTGGGCTCATGAACTGCGGCTTCTTGACGTTGATCGCATTGCCTGTCTGCGCGATCGCGACGACGAGATCCGTCTGGCGTGCAAGGAACGCCGGTACCTGCAGCACGTCGACGACGTGAGAGACCGGTTCGGCTTGCCACACTTCATGGACGTCGGTGATCACGGGTACGCCGAACCGGCGTTTGACTTCGTCGAAGATCCTGAGCCCGTCGTCGAACCCCACGCCGCGATACGAGTGGATCGACGAGCGGTTCGCCTTGTCGAACGACGCCTTGAACACCAGCGGGATGCCGAGACGACGCGTGACGTCGACGAACGTGCCGCACACGTCGAGCGTGAACTCGAGGCTTTCGAGCACGTTGAGGCCGCCGAAGAGCACGAACGGCTGGTCGTTCCCGACGATGACGTCCGGGGTGATGGTTACATTCATACGGTTCTCCACGAAATTGGGGCGGCGTTGCGCGTGTTGCAACGCCGCGGGCGCCGCACGCGCGTGCCGATCAACGACGGTCGCTTCGCGTTGTCAACGAGCCACGCGTGCAGCATAGAGCGGCGCGAGTTCTGCAAACAAGCGCTCCTCGCCGAAGCGTTGCCGCGCCTCGCTGCTCGCCCGGCGGCCGAGCTCCCGGCGCAGCGCGGCGTCGCCGGTCACGCGCGTCAGCCACGCGACCGCGTCGGCCGCCGTCGCGTAGATGACGCCCGTCTGCAAATGGCGCACGACGTCCACGTTGCCGGCACAGTCGGACACGACGACGGGCCGCCCGGCCAGCATCGCCTCGATGACCGACACCGGCATCCCCTCCCACGACGATGTCGACAGATACAGGTCCGCGCGTTCGAGCCGGCGCACGACCTCGTCGCGCGGCAACCATCCGGTGACTTCGACGCCGGCTTCGGCCAGCGTCGACTTCAATGCGTCGTCGCCATCGCCGATCCATACGAAGTGCACGCCGCGCGCACGCATATCTTGCGCGATCCGGGCGAACAGTTCGGGGTTCTTTTGCGCACGGACGCCGCCGACAGTCACCACGCATCGGGGACCATCCTGTGGCGTCTCGGTGCCGCCGGTGCGCGCGGACAACGAAACCTCACTCACCGCATTCTCGACCACCACCACCGGTTGACGAAGCCATGCACGAATCGCGCGTCCTTCGCTTTCCGAACACGCGACGTACAGACATTTGCGCACGGACGCGATCCACTCCAGGGCGACGAACGCCAGGCGCTTCATGACCGAAATATCGCGGCGCATGAACGAAATGCAGTGCGGACTGTAGAAGAACGCCGTCTTCGGCAACGCAAACAGCGTCGACAGTCGCCCGAGGAAACCGGCGAACGACGAATGCAGATGCACGACGTCGGGACCGATCTCGTTGAGCGTCGCACGCAACTGGCCGACGGTCCGCAGCAGGCCCGTGCCTTTCATCTGGACGTGGCGCAGCGACACGCGGGCGTCGAACATCGCGGCGAGGCCCTGCGGCGTGTCCGGCCGCACCGAATAGACGACATGCACGTCGTGCCCGTCGCGAGCCAGGCGGTTCGCTATCAGGCATACCATCGACAATGTGCCCGTCGCGCTGGATTCGACTATATGGACGATTTTCATCGGAGTCTGTTCCATGAAGAATGAGTCGCCGCATATCGACGGCGAAGAGCGTCGTCAAACACCAGGCCCGCGCCCCGCAACCGCATCGATATACGCGAGCACACCCGAGCGCTCGATCACACGCCCCCATTCGAGCGATTTCATCGCGGCCGGATCGGGACTGGTCGCCCGAATCCGCGACAGCGGAAATAGCTCGTCGAAGATCGTCGCGCCGGTGACGTGACACTGGATGCCGAGCTCATGCGCGGTACGCACGTTCGATGGCGCATCGTTGCACACGATCTTCTTGCCCAGCGACGCGTACTCGAGCAGTTTCGTCGGTGTCTGGAAGCAATGCGGCCGATGATAGGGAAAGAAGCACACCGCGTATTCGCTGTCGCGGACGATCCGCAGCGCGTCGCGCTGCGGCACGCGACCGACGAAGCGGATGCCCGGCGTATCGGCGAACGCCGCACGGATCTCGGGCTCCGGGTTGCCGACCAGCACGAGCGTGTCCGCTTCGTCTCGCTGCGAATCGCGATAGGCAGCCAGCACCTTGTGAAAGCCGCGCTCGCGGCTCATCTCGCCGATATAGCAGAACCGTCCGGACGCAGTTTTCGCGGTCGCAACGGTATCGGCGTCAGCGTCAGCCGGTTCGAAGATCCAGTCCGGCACACCCATCGGCAGCAGCAGCGAACGCACGCCGTCGCGAAACGCCATCGCATCGCGCATCCGCTCATTCTGGAAGATGCGCAGATCGGGCCGCACGTTCAGCACGCGCTTCACGCGGTCCTTGATCGACGCGAGCCGGCCGACCGACAGCGACCGATAGTCGTGAATCATGAAGCGTGCGGGCGGCAACGCGCGATAGCAACCCATGATGCACCACAGGATGCAAACGTCCCGATCCGGAAAACGTTCGTACGCGTCGAGATCGCCGTCGAACACCTCGAACCCGTGCGTTCTCAGGCGCCGGCCGTACGCGGCGATCTCCGGATAGTTCGCCTTGCCGGGATGCAGAATGAATACCTTCATGTCGGTCCCTGTCCAATGTCGAGAATGCGCGCCGGCACGCCCACGGCCACACGACCGTCCGGTACGTCGCGCAGCACCACCGCCCCCGCGCCGATCCGCGCGCGGTCGCCGACGCGCACCGCGCCGAGCACGACGCTGTGCACGCCGAACTCCACGTGATCGCCGATCGTCGGCACGCCGCCGATCGTGCCGTCCTTCAGGATCGTGTTGCCGATGGTCACGCCGTGCCGCAGCGTGCAATAGTCGCCGATCACCGCGTACCCGTTGATCACGAGCCCGGTGCCGTGATAAAGCGCGAGGCCCTTGCCGATCTTCGTCTTGACCGGAATCTCGATACCCATCAGCCAGTCGCACAGCACGATGTAGAGCGCGATCAGCGGCGCGCCGGCCAGCAATGTGAACCGGCTCCGGCACGCCAGGTAATGCACGACGCGATAGAAGATCACCACGCAGCGCGTCTTGAAGAACGCATTGCGGCGGCAGTCTTCGGCGATCGCCTCGGCGGTCTGTCGCAACGACACGGCCATGTCAGTGCCGTCTCGCGAACACGCGCCGAGCGGCATCGGCGGGGATGCGCGCAGCGCCGAAATAATCGATGCCGTCGACGAGGAACGAATGGATGTACTTCAGCAGCCGCTCGCGGTCGAATTCCCTGTAAAAGCAGCGGCCGAGCGACACCACGCGCTTGCCGTACAGCATCGCCTCGAGCCCGACGGTCGAGTTGATCGTCACGACCGCATACGCGTGCCGCAGCAGGTCGGTGGTCGGCGACGTAACGATCTCGAAGTGATACGACTGCTGCAGGCGCACGATCGCATCGATCTCCGCTGCATCAGTCTCGGCCGGATGCAGTTTCACGAACAGGTCGGCGCTCTCGTTCGCTGCGAACTCGAACGCGTGACGGATCGCGTCGAGATTGCCAACGTCCGAGTGCAGCTTGATCTGCGTATCGCCGGACACCTGCAGCGGCAGGAATACATAGCGACAGGTCGCCAGCGTGTCGGCCGACATGCAGGTGGCCTCGCGCGGTGCCGGCATCCCGTTGCGCGCGCGCACACTCGTCACACGCCGGCGCGCGACGCCGCGGCTGAGCGCCTTCAGCACGTAGTTCGTGGCGGACATGGCCTTGCGTGCCATTGACGTGCGCGCCTGCGGCAGCGGCATCTGCTTGTAGCGTTCATACGCGGACAGCCAGCGCGCATGCGTGTCCTCGTCGGGCAGCGCAAGCCGGTCGATGACTTCGGGGTTGCGGCTGATCGTCGACAACGCATTGACGCCCAGCGGATCGACGAACAGCTTGCCCGGCAGGTTCGAGATTTCGATGAAACGAGTCGCGACGCCACGCACCGTGCACGCCTGCCGTACCGCGCGACACACCAGCTGCTGCCCGTTCCACATCACGCACTCCTCGACCCGCAGGTCCCGTAGCACTTCCGACGCGATATGGAAAATCGCCGCCGACTCGCGCTTCGCCCGCGCGTCGGTCATCTGCCCGTTCAGCACTTCGATCGACAGGTGGTACGGCGTGCAGTCGACCGCCTGGCCGTCGGCCACGTCGATCGGCATCAGGCGGTTCAGATACACCGACCGATAGCCGTTCAACAGCAGGCCGAGATGCGCAACCGGTTCGCTCGTCAGGAACGCGAACTCGTATTCGTGGCGCACGGCGTTCACGAGGCGTTTGGCGAAGTAGTAGCGCTCGAGGGAGTCGATGACTATCAGGATCATGGTGTACTCGTTCGTCGTATCGGCGATCTCATGCGAGCGCCCTGTATCGGGACACGCTCGTGCGGAGGACCCGATACGTGAGGGCGATGCCGCCCGCCATCAGCACTGCGCCGGTCAGCGAAAACACCTGCACGCTCGTCGCGGCCGACAGGTTCGTCAGCCGCGCGATGCCGAGCGCGCCGGCAAGACATGCACCGCAGGTCAGCTGAAACAGGAAGTCGATGCGCTGCGCGCGCGTGGCCAGGAAGATTTGCGACAGCGGCACGTAGATCAGCTGCAGCGCGAATAGCGGCATCAGGCTGTGATAGAACCCGACCGAGCCGCGCCAGCTTTCCCCGAAGAACAGGTCGACGAGCGGCGCGAACAGCACCACTCCGCCAGCCAGGTAGACGGCCGCGAGCACCGTCAGCGCGCGGGCGTAGGTCCGGTATACGCGCGGCACCATCGTGCCCGCATCCGATCGCGCCATCGCACCGATCGCATCGCGACGGAACACGCCGCCGACGCTCTGTGCGATCAGCGACACCGGAAAGAATCCGAGCCGGTACGCGGCCGCGAAGTAACCGGCGCTCTGCGCATCGAACCAATGCGGAATCGCGATCGACAGCGCGTAGGTCAGCACCGACGCGCACAGCGTCGACGGCAGGATATACAGCGCGAAACGGCGGTTCCTGACGAAAAATCCGTACGACAGCCGGAACGGATACCCGGCCCGGTATCCTGAAGCCAGGATCGCCATCGCCATCGCGAACGACACCGCCGCGGTCGCCCATGTGTACAACGCGAACACGTCGACCTGTGCGCACACGGCGCACGCAAGCGACAGCACGAGGCCCGTGAGGAACGCGCCGTTGACCACCACGCGCGACAGCGCGATCCACCCGTAGCGCCGGAGACTGTTCAGATACGCCCCGGCGGCCAGTTGCACGAACGTTGCCAGCGCATACACGGCGACGAGATGCAGGTCGCCGCGACCCACGATTGCGAGAAGCGCCGCGAAGCCGGAGACGACGACCATGCTCAGCGCGGTCACGTTGACGAACGCGTTGAACGACTCGGCCGGCGCATCGTCGACGCACGCGAGTTCGTAGCGAAACGCGAGCAGCGTACCGGCGAAGGTCGCGAGCGCGAGCAGATAATTGAAGTGGCCGAGCGACTCCGGGCCGAACCGCCGTCCGATCACAAAGATGCACACGAACAGCGCAATCTGCCCGACCACGACACCGGCGAGCGACACGATCGAATCCCGCGGGTTGATCATCTCGCCTCCGCGCGCGGTGGGCGACCGGATGCGCGGGCCGGCCCGCTGGTGGCGGCGCTGCGCGCATCACGCATCCTGCGCTCCGTATTCGTACGCGACGTAGCGATAACCGCCGTACTTCGACCCGTACCCATACTGTCCGAGCCGCGGATTGACGCCGTTGAAGATCACGCCGTTCAGACGAACACCGTTCTGTGCGAAGCGCTTCGCGGATTCGCCGATCTCGCCGAGCTTCGTCTTGCCCGCCATCGTGACTAGCAGCGCGGTGCCGGCGAACGCGCCGAGAATGCCGGTATCGGGCACGGCCAGCACCGGCGCCGAGTCGATCACGACGATGTCGTAACGCGACGACAGATCGGCGACCAGCGTTGCGAGATTGCGGTTCAGCAGCAATTCGGCGGGGTTCTTCGGCATCGTGCCGGTCGAAATGAAGTCGAGACCGTCGACAACCTCGCGGTGAATCACGTCGTCCACGCGCGCGGCGCCGGCGATCAGTTCCGTGAAGCCGCGGCCGCGCGGGACGCCGAGATAGTCGTGCAGCCGGCCCTTGCGAATGTCGCCGTCGATCAGCAGCACGCGCTTGCCGGCGCTCGCCATCACGACCGCGAGGTTCGACGACAGGAAGGTCTTGCCGACGCCGGGCGCAGGCCCTGCAATCAGCACGACGTTGTTCTTGGCCTCGAGCATCGCGAACTGCAGCGCGGTACGCAAACTGCGCAGGCATTCGACCGCAGGCTCGTTCGGGAAGTCGATCGACAGGATCGACTTGTGACCGCGCTTGCGCGCAGCCTCCTCGGCCAGCTCTCGCTGATGGTCGCTGATCGGCACCGTCGCGTATACCGCGAGGCCGAGACGGCGCTCGATCTCGTTGTGGTCCGAGATGCCGTGGAACAGCATCGAGCGGACGATCGCGGTGCCGCAGCCGGCAAGCAGCCCAAGCAGCAGCGACGCCAGCGCGACGAGCATCTTCTTCGGCCGCACCGCCACTTCCGGCACCGCCGCGGTATCGACGAGACGCACATTGCCGACCTTGCCGGCCTGCACGAGCTGCAGCTGCTGCATGTTGTTCAGCAGCGCGGTGTAGAGGTCGGTGTTGACCTTCACGTCGAGCATCAGCCGCACGGCTTCCTGCTGCAGGTCAGGCAGCCGTCGGATCTGCTGCTCGGCCGTGTTCCGATAGCCGTTCAGCGCGGCGATCTGCTCGTCGATCACCGCCACGCTCGGGTGCCGTTCGGTGAAGCGCGACATCAGTTCCTGGCGCTTCTGCTGCAGTTCGAGCAGGCGCGTCTTCGCGTCGGCCGTCTGCGCCAGCGCGAGCTTCGCTTCCTCGGTCAGATCAACCGTGCCGCGCTCGTTGCGCAGTTTCGTCAGGCGCGCCTCGGAATCGGTCAGCTGCTGCTTGAGTTGCGGCAGTTGCGCAGTCAGGAATTCCAGCGACTGCGCGGCTTCCGCCGATTTCCGCTCGATGTTCTGCCGCACGTACTGACGGCCGATCTCGTTCATCGTGTCGCTGACCCATTTCGGATCGGTGTCCTGCAGGCTGGCGACGACGACGTCCGACTGCTTCACGCGCTCCTGCACGTTGAGGCGGTCGCGGATGTCCTCGATCGTCTTCAGCCGCGAGCTGCGCACCAGTATGAATGCGGCACCGGGCTTTGCGGTGATCGACGCAACCTGCAGCGTGATCGGGCCGCGCCGCGAATGGAAACGCTCGAGCGTGCCGACGGTACCCTCGACCGGCGCATCGAGATCGCCGCCTTCGAGCCGATAGCGCTTGCCGCCGAGGCTCGTCAGCGTGAACGAATCGCCTTCGTTCTTGCGCGGCACGTCGAAACGCGGCACGTCGATGCGCTCGCGGGCCCATGCGTAGCCGCCGAAGCCGGCCAGGCCCGGATCGGACAGCCCGTCGCTATGGCGTGCGATCCAGTCACCGATCAACGGAAAGCGCTTCGGCTGCGCGTCGATGAACAGGTTGAGCTTGTCGACCGCGCGCTCGACGACGAGGCGCGACGCGAGGATCTGCTGTTCGGCCGCAGCCGAAGACTTGACGTCGAACAGCGCCGACACGTCGCCGAGCAACGACTTGGCGGCCGACGTATCGGGACTGTCCTCGACCTGGACCATGATGTTCGCTTCGAACACGGGCTTGCCGAGAATCGCATAGGCGAGGCCGGCGGCAAGCAGCACGCAGGTGATGGCCGCAATCAGCCAGCGGCTTTCCAGCAGGATGTCGAGGACCGCGACGAAGTCGGTCTCGCTGCCGTCTTCGACGGGTTGCTGCGGCGGGGCGGAAGGTTGGGTCATGGCAACGGTAGGAGGCGTATTGGGTTCCAGTGGGGCATCGACCTGCGGCCGCGTCAGACGATACGCAGGCGCTTCGACCACTCGGACACGCCGAGTTCGATCAGGCGCGCGCAGCGTTCGAACACGAATCGCGGCTGGCGATAAGGGTCGTGCACGTCGAAATCCGTGTACTCGCCGAGACGGAACACGCGTCCCCGCACGAACGGGAACTGGTTCTCGAGCGACGTGCGCTGGCGACGGTCCATCACGAGGATCAGGTCGGCGTCGATACACAGCGCGCGGCCGATCTGCTGCGCGCGATGTGTCGACACGTCGAAGCCGCGCATCTGCATCACCTCACGCGCATACGGCGCTGCCGGCATGCCAACCAGCGCGTTCAGCCCCGCCGACGCGACGCGCCTCCCCGGCATGGCCTGACGCAGCATCGCTTCGGCCATCGGGCTGCGGCAGATATTGCCCTCGCAGACGATCAGGATCGATTCCATCATTTGGTCGCTATCGCTGCGGTCAAGCCGGCGTTGATGGCCGGCAGCAACAGGCTGAGCACGCGGCTGAAGCGCACGAGCCCGTTGCCGTCGACGTACACGACGTCCTTCGGTTTCAGCTGGAACTGGTTCGCCAGCACCATTGCGACCGGCGAGCGCGCATCGAGGTGATAGACCTGCGGCCGCTCGTCCTGCATGCCGCGCACCACGTACAGCTGCGCGGCATCGGCCGTGTTCGCGTTCAGGCTGCCGGCCTGCGCGATCGCCTCGCTCAACGTCAGTCGGCCGTTTCGCATCGGCAGCGCGGTGACGGGCTTGTTGACCTCGCCCATCACGAACACGCCGCTCTCGTCGCGCGGCAGCACGCGTACGAGATCGCCATTGCGCAGCACGATCTTCGACGGGTTGCGCCCCTGTTCGGCCATCTCGGTCAGGTCGATCCGGCGCTCGACGCCGTCGCGCACCAGTACGATGCGGCTCTGGTCGGCCGACGCGGAAAAGCCGCCGGCCCGCCCGATCGCGTCGTACAGCGTCATTGGAATGTCGTTCACGGATTGCGAGCCCGGCGTATGAACTTCGCCCTCGATATACACCTGCTTCGCACGGAAAGACGCGATGCGCACCGTCACTTGCGGATTCCTGAACGTCTTGTCGAGACGGCGCGTGAGCTGTGTCTGCACCTGCTCGGCCGTCAGCCCGGCCACCGGCAAGCGGCCCGCGAACGGAAACTGCAGCGTGCCGTCCTGATCGACGACGAAGCCCGGCGGCGCATCCGCAGCGCGCAGCGCTGCCTGCGCGGGTGCGCCGAGTGCGGCGGCCAGTTCGGGGTGGTCCCAGACGGTGATCTGCAGCACGTCGCCGCGGCCGATGGTGTACGCGTCGGGCGCCGACACGATATCGCGCGCGTCGCCGCGCGTACTGCGTTCGGTGTCGCGCAGGCGCCGGATCAACGCCACGTCGATGTTCGTGACCGGCACCGGCAGCACCGCGCTTTCGGCCGGCGTGGCGCCGCTTTGCAGCGGAATCGATGCCGGCTGCTGCATGCGCATGCCCGGTGCGATGCCGCATGCGCCGAGCAACGCACACAGTGGCAGGATCATCACGAGCGGACCGACACGCGATGGTCGACGCGGCGCGCACGCGCGCGCCGACTCCATTTGACGCAACCTCTGCATTACAACCTCGCACTTTTTTAATTTGAAATTGCGCCGGTCGCCCCGCGTCGTGTCGACCGCGAGTACAGCACCCCTGTCGAGACCGGACATGCTTGCTGCCACTGCCTGCTGCTGAACACCGTGTTGCCCGCTGTCGCCCCGCGTTGCCGCCGCACGTTGCGGCGTGCTCGCTTGCGGCTGCGGACTAATACGCGCCCGAACCGCGCACCACCACGTTGATCGTCCGGAACAGGATCCCGATATCGCGGCGCAGCGACCATTCGCGCACGTAGCGCACATCGAGCGCCACGCGTGTCGAATAGTCGGTGTCGTTGCGGCCGCTGACCTGCCAGAGGCCCGTCATGCCGGGTTTCGCCATCAGGTAGTAGCGCACGTCGGTGCCGTAGCGCTCGAGTTCGGCCTCGACGATCGGACGCGGCCCGACCAGGCTCATGTCGCCCTTCAGCACGTTGAGCAGCTGCGGCAGCTCGTCGAGACTCGTCTTGCGAAGCAGGCGGCCGATCGGCGTGATACGCACGTCGTTCTTCAGCTTGAATTCGCGATCCCATTCCGCGCGGGCATCGGCATCGCGTTCGAGCAACGCCTTGAGCACCGCATCGGCGTTCGTCACCATCGAGCGGAATTTCAGGCACTTGAACCGCCGGCCGTCGCGGCCGACGCGCTCGTGCCCGAAGATCGCCGGACCGCCGTCGCGCCGCACGGTCCATGCGATGCCCAGCAATACCGGCGCGAGCATGACGGTCAGCAACGATGCGCCGACCAGGTCGAAGCTGCGCTTGACCATTCGCTTGATCCGACTGACCGTACGGTGGCCGCGCAGATCCGCGTGCGCGATGGCCGCCGCGCGCACCTGGCCGCCAGCCCGCTCGAGCATTCCGAAGATCGCGAGCGTCAGTGCTCGGAACGCAATCAGGCCGGTCCCGCTCGCAAGCGTCCAGTACACGAACCACTCGCTCGACAGCACATGCGCGCGATGCAGCACGTACAGCAGCGCGGTGCTCATCCCCTGCACGACGATCCACGCGAGCACCGTGCGGCCGAGCACGTGGAGCGCCGAGCGCGTGCGCGCCGCGTCGTAGATGCCGCACGCCGGAAAGACCGACAGTGCGAGCGCGGCGGCAAACGCGACGAGCGCTCCGTCGAACAGGGTTCCGCGCGCACCGCCGGTGGCACCGATCAGCGCGGGAATGAACGCGCCCAGCACGATCAGCCCGATATCGGTCGCTCGATTGATCAACGAATCCATTGGTATGAACTCCTAATTCATCGTCCAACATCCGGTCGCGGTGCAGCGGTGCATCACGCCAATGCGGGTCCGCGCGGCGGACTTGTTGCGATACCGTTTCTTCAACGTTTCCGCAGCGCATCATATTCGTCCCGACTCGCGCTTTTATCGCCGACGTCCGAATTCGACTTGTTGATGGCGGAACGCATCAAGCCCGATTTCGCGTGAAAATTATTCAATCTATTTCGTGAATCTGGCGATGCGCGTTTCATGCACGCACAACCAGCACAAGCGACGATTTCCGATCGGATTTCAATCGCGTACGCGACACGTCGCTGCATATCGGCATGCGACTCGGCGCGCCCGCCGCTGCTCGCGCATCGCGCCGCCGGTGCATCGCGCGGCGCAGCGGCAGGCTGCAGGCGAGCATCGGCCGACCGACGGGCCGGATGCTCGCTCAATGAATAAAAAGGCCTGCACGGTGTGCTCACGGCAACACGGCAGGCAAAATTCCGAGGAGTGCCGGGGTGCCGCCTCCTCGAAAGGCCAGTCGACAACTTAATCGGGAGAAGCGTGTCTGGAGCGGCCTGTGTCGGACCGCACCACGATTGTGGCCGAATCCGCCTTCGTCGCAAGAATCACGATTTATATCCGGAATTATCGAAGCCCGAATAACGACATCGTCATTCTGACGAAACATCGACACCAGGAATATCGATTCGAATTCGCGCAATGCGATTGCGCCACATCGGCCAACGGCAAATGGCAGCAGGCGTCGAATCGCAATCGTCGTCTACGATGGTGCGCGGCTCATCCAGTCGCCAAGATTCGACCCGTAGAGCAGGTCCGTCGATGCGTCGCCGCCCTTGCGTGCGGCCGCGCGATATTCGGTCGGCGACGTCTGCAGGTGCTGACGAAACAGTTTCGCCATCCGGTCGCCGCTGCCGAGGCCCGTGCGTCGCGCAACCTTGTCCGCCGGAAGGTCGGTCTCGATCAGCATGCGGCATGCCTTCTCAAGGCGGATTTTCAACACGAACTCGGTTGGCGTGACGCCGATCTCGTTCTTGAAACGCCGCAGAAAATTGCGTTCGCTCATCGCGGCGGCCTGCGCTGCATCCGCGATCGAAATCCGGTTCTCGCTGTTCACGCGCAGATGGTGCGCAGCCATCCGGATCAACGCGCTCGCGCGTGCGACACGTGCGCCGAACAGCACGTCGGTCAGCTTGCGGTTCGCACCGGACACCATGCACATCACGATTTCCTGCGCGATTTCATACCCCATGTCTACACGGACGATCGACAACGCGTCGGAAAACGGCCCGTCGTCTTCGTCGGCGGCCGGCCCGTCGTCGTCGCGGCCGTCGGACGGCACACCGCCGACGTCGATCGGCGCCGCCGCTTTTTCTGCCACCTTCTGGGTCAGACGAATCTGCGTCAGCAATTTGCGGCCGCCCTGACTGCCGCGCACGACGCGCGCGCGCTGATGCGCATGCCGGAGCCAGCCGATCAGCTGCTCGTCGAGCGCGTCGATCCCGTCCTGACCGCTGAGCACGAACATCGCATGCACCGTGCTTGCTTCGAGTGTGCGGGCCGCTTCCGTCCAGATGCCGACACCCGACGACGAACGGACGGGGCCGCCATGCACGGAATACAACCGCAATTCGTAGCGATCGGTGAAGGCGCCATCGGCCCGTCCGAGCTGATTCGCGAGTTCGAAAACAGCAGCCAGCTTGCCCATCTGCATGATGGAGAAACCCTCGAGCAACAGTACGATTACGCTTGCTCGTTGATGCCCGTTGCCGGCGCTTCTACCACGATTCACGCTTAACCCCGTCGAGGAATGATTCGACACTGTTTGCATCTTTGCGGCCCTTTAACAATTTCTTACATTTGTTGTTTTCTGCGCCGCATCATAGGGGCGACCCTTGCCCGCCGATTTCCCAATGTCTGTTTTCGCCGTGTTGTTGTCGGAATCCATCAAGCCGATGGTATGGCACTATTTACTGAGATTCGTCACATTCGTGCGAAATACATTCATGCAGATTTGCAAATAATTGACGCGCGTCAACACCCCGCAATTTGAATCGGGATAAAAGCGGGCAGCCTATCTCCAGAGGAATGAAGAGAAGCCGAGCCCGGTTGAATGAGCCGTCTATTCCGGCTGGCACTGCCGAAGCGGACGAAGGGACAGCATGGCGACGACAATGCGTGGACACGCCCGAGTGTCATTTCAAGGATTCGTGATCGGTACCGCTCTCGTTGGAGTGCGCCGACTGATGAAGGACGCGCGCGGCAACACGCGCTGGCCGCCCGTCCGGCGCTTACCGGGCAGCCATGCCGCTCAACTGTGCATTTCGGCTGAATGTTTTCTCGAGGCCGAATACCGCTCGCTTTAAACCACACGCAGCCGGCTGTCGACCGAATTGAGCGACCGCGATCCCGGATCACCGAATGCGAATCGGCGACACCTTGTTTGCATCGTACACGCTTCGATTTCAGGCAAACGCCCGATACGGGAATTTTGGCCGGACATTATGGGAAATTCGGCCAATGTGTCGCTTCGTATCGACAATGCAATACCGGTGTCATCGCCGATTCTTTCCGATATAGCGCCGCGCAAACGTTGTACCGAAACGAACTTACCCATGAACGAATACACGGGATTACTCAGCATTACCCTGGATTACCAACGCACGCGTAAGCGCAGCGAATCCGCCGTCATTTGCCGACGGCCGGACGCGCATTCGTCATAGCAGAGTGCGTGCGGCATGCACTGAAGCGGAACCGCATCCCGATCTAATCGTTTTCATGACCGTTGTGCTTCGGTCGAGTGGGGAAGTGGTGCGGACACGGAGATGCGCGACGCGGTATCCCGATGCGCCACGCATATATCGAACAGACGTTTGAATGGAAACGCGGTTTCAGGCGGTCGGCAGTGGCGCTCAATGCCCGATCGAATTGGCGACACTGCGAAATACCAGCGGCCGCTCGTCCTGCCGCGCCGGCCGCCGGGCAAACTGCACCGCCTGCTCGACCCGTCCGTGGTGCGGCGACTTCGCGCAGACCGGATCGGCCTCC
Organism: Burkholderia sp. SR8; assembly: GCF_052851275.1. NCBI lineage: Bacteria > Pseudomonadati > Pseudomonadota > Betaproteobacteria > Burkholderiales > Burkholderiaceae > Burkholderia > Burkholderia sp. SR8. The sequence goes on along the minus strand of NZ_JAULUC010000019.1, from coordinate 13,572 downwards.
GCCGGATCTCCCGCCAGCATGTAGGCCTGGCACCGGCATCCGCCATGATCCGCATGGCGCTCGTCGCAGGTGCGGCACGGGTCGCGCATCCAGCCGTCGCCGCGAAACGCGTTGAACGCGTCGCTTTCGTACCAGATGTCCTTGAGCGACCGGTCGCGCACGTTCGGCAACGCGAGACCCGGCAGCGAGCGCGCGGCATGGCATGGCAGCGCCGTGCCGTCCGGTGCGACGCCGAGGAACACCGAGCCCCACCCGTTCATGCATGCCTTCGGGCGCTGCTCGAAGTAGTCGGGCACGACGAACAGGATCTTGCATCGCTCGCCGACGAGCTTCCGGTAGCGGTTGACCGTTTCCTCCGCTTCGCGCAACTGCTCGGCGGTCGGCATCAGCTGGTCGCGATTGAGCATCGCCCAGCCGTAGTACTGCGTGTTGGCGAGCTCGAGAAAATCGGCGCCGAGATCGAGCGCCATCTCGATGATTTGCGCGACGTGCGGCAGGTTGTAGCGATGCAGCACGCAGTTCAGCACCATCGGGTAGCCGTGCGACTTGATCAGCCGGCCGACGCCCCGCTTCAGGTCGAACGTGCGCGTGCTCGTCAGGAAATCGTTCAGCTCGCGCGTCGAATCCTGCAGTGACAGCTGGATATGATCGAGCCCGGCAGCCTTGAGCCGGTCGATGCGCGCCGCATTCAGGCCGACGCCCGACGTGATCAGGTTGGTATAGAAGCCGAGCAACCGCGCATGCTGGACCAGCACTTCGAGATCGCCGCGCTGCAGCGGCTCGCCGCCGGAAAAACCGATCTGCGCAGCGCCGAGTGCGCGCGCGTCGCTGATCACCGTGCGCCACGCGTCGGTATCGAGTTCGGGGCCGTGCGTCGCGAAGTCGACCGGGTTGTAGCAGAACGCACAGTGCAGCGGGCACCGGTACGTGAGCTCGGCGAGCAGCCACAGCGGCGCGGACGGCCGGTTCGGAGGAGGGGTCATGTCCATGTCAGTCCAGCCAGCCGCGCAGTCGCGCATGATCGAGAAAGCGGTAGACGTCCGACGCCAGATCCGACGTGCTGAACAGCTGCTCGAGCTCGTCGATGATGTCGTCGAGCTCGCGCGTGCCGTCGCAGCGCGCGAGGATCTCGCCCGCGCTCGGGTTGAGCCGGACCATCCCCTCCGGATACAGCAGCACGTATGCATCCTGGGCCGCCTCCCACTGCAGGCGGTACATGCCCCTCAGCGAGGGGCGCAGCGGCACGCCGCTGACGGCGTCGTTGGTGTTCATGCGGGGTACGCCTTTTCAATCGCATCGAGGATCGACCACAGCACATCCAGCTTGAACGACAGGATGTCGAGCGCGCGCCGTTGCGCGTCCGGTGTCGTGAAGTGGCGCAGCGTGACCGCGAGCCCGTGCTCGACGTCGCGCTGCGCGAGCGGCACGCGGCTGCGGAAATACTGCAGCCCTTCCGCTTCGATCCACGGATAGTGCGACGGCCAGCCCGCCAGCCGGTCGAGGTGGATCTGCGGCGCGAACATCTCGGTCAGCGACGAGCACACGGCTTCGTGCCACGGCGCGCGCCGCGCGAAATTGACGTACGCGTCGACGGCGAACCGCACGCCGGGCAGCACGTGCTCGAGCGACCACAATTGCGCGCGCTCGATCCCGACCGCTTCGCCGAGCCGCGCCCACGCTTCGATTCCGCCTTCCTGCTCGCCGTGCCCGTCATGGTCGAGAATGCGCTCGACCCACAACCGGCGCGTGTCGCGATCCGGGCAATTGGACAGGATCGCCGCGTCCTTCAGCGGAATGCTGACCTGATAGTAGAAGCGGTTCGCGACCCAGCCGCGGATCTGCGCCGGCGAACACGCGCCGGCGTTCAGGCGCCGGTTGAACGGATGATGAATGTGGTAGCGCGATTCGAGCGCGCGCAGGCGCGCCTCGAATTCCTCGGCGCTCCAGGGCGTCGCGTGCAGCGCCGCGGCGGGAGTCGGTGCGTTCATGGGTCAAACCTCGAATTGCATGCCGTCGTGGGCGACCTCGATCCCGTGCTCGCGCAACTTCGCACGTTGCACGGAGCCCGGGTCGAGTATCGGATTCGTATTGTTGATATGCGTAAGGACCTTGCGCGTGCGCGCGGGCAACAGCCGAAGCCGGTCGATCATCCCCGGCCGCGCCGCATCGCCGCACTGCGCGAGATGACCCATGTCGGCCGCATGCTTCGACGACAGGCCGAGATCGATCATCTCCGTGCCGGTCCAGAACGTCCCGTCGACCAGCACGAGATCGGCGTCGCGCAGCGCGGCACGCACGCCGTCGTCCACATCGGCGAGACCCGGTGCATAGAGCGCATATCGGCCGGTTTTCAGATCCTCGATGAGGAGTGCGATGTTGTCGCCGGGCACGCTTGCATCGCGGCGCGGCGAATAAGGCGGCGGCTTGCTGTCGACCGGCACGGCGGTGAAGCGCAGGCCGGCGGCACCCGGAATCGCGAACGGTTCGCCCGGCACGATCGCGTGCACGTCGACACCGCAGTAGTGGCCGAGCAGCGGCACGATCGGCAAGCCGGTCGACAGATCGTCGAGCACCGGCGCGCTCGCATACAGCGGCAGCGGCACCGTACGCTCGCGCAGCATCAGCAGGCCCGTCACGTGATCGATCTGCGCGTCGCACAGCACGACGGCGACGATCGCGCTGTCGCGGATCGCACGGGCCGGCTGCAGGTCGGGCGCGGCGCGCAGCTGCGCGAGGATGTCCGGCGACGCGTTCACCAGCACCCAGTCGATGCCGTTGCCGCTGACCGCGATCGACGACTGCGTGCGCGGCACGATGCCGTCGGTGCCGGCCCGCGCACGGCGGCAGTTGCCGCAGTTGCAGTTCCATTGCGGCAGCCCGCCGCCGGCGCCCGAGCCGAGTATCTTGATCTTCATCTGCGTGTGCTCCCGGTACCGCCCGCATCGTGTCCGTCGATGCGGGCGGCACTGCGCGCGTCGATCAGCGGTTGGCGATGTACATCGTGATTTCGAAGCCGAAACGCAGGTCGGTATAGGCCGGGGTGGTCCACTGCATGATGTGTCTCCTTGTTGAGTTGGTGAGTCGAAACAACCGCATCGATCGAGCGGCCGATACTCATTCAGCAAGGAGCGTGCCGGGCAGAGTCTTGCGTCGTGCCGCGGCGTGCGCACGCATGCGGCAGCCGCCGGGTGCGCACGACCCCGGCATCCTTACGATTTCAATACGAATACATTTCGGAAACCATCGAGCGATGGTGCGCGGCGTGCGCCGCTGGTTGAGCAAGTGTTGAATCCGTGAACACCGGGTGTTGCAACCTGACACACCCGTGTGACACTCGCGCCCGCCGTCACTGTTCGCCGGGCTCCTGCGGATCCGTTCCGGCGGCCGGCATCTTGCGATAGATCGTATTGCGCGACACGCCGAGCGCGCGCGCGGCAGCCGACACGTTGCCGCCGTGACGCGCGAGCGCGGCCGCGATCGCGGACGCCGCCACGTCCTGCAGCCGTGCGTCGCAAGCGGCCGGCATCGCGGCGAACGCAGCGGGTTCCGCGGCAACGGCAGCCGCAGCCTGCACCGGCGCCGGCGACACACAATCGCGCTGCGCCGTCTCCGCACTGTCGCGTCGCACGTCGTCGAAGAAATCGTCCGGCAAATGCTCGCAGCGGATCTCGCAGTCGTCGTCGACCATCGCGGCCGCGGTGCGCAGCAGGTTCGCGAGCTGCCGGAAGTTGCCCGGCCACGCGCAGCGCTCAAACAGCGCCATCACGTCGGGCGCGACGCTCAGCGGCCGGCGGCCGGGCCCCGACAGCGTCTCCCGCTGCAGCATTTTCTGGACGACCACCGCGAGGTCCGTGCGGTCGCGCAGCGGCGGCAGGCGCACGACGAGGCCGTTTAGCCGGTAGTACAGATCCTCGCGGAAACGGTTCTGCGCAATCATGTCGCGCAGGTCGCGGTGCGTCGCGCAGATGATCGCGATGTCGACGCCGATCGCCTTCGTCGAGCCGAGCGGATTGACGATGCGCTCCTGCAGCACGCGCAGCAGCCGCACCTGCAGCGGATACGGCATGTCGCCGATCTCGTCGAGAAACAGCGTGCCGCCGTTCGCCTGCAGCAGCTTGCCGGTGGCGCCCTTGCGGCGTGCCCCGGTAAACGCACCCTCCTCGTAGCCGAACAGCTCGGATTCGATCAGCGTCTCCGGAATCGACGCGCAGTTGACGGCGACGAACGGACCGTCGCGCCGCGGCGAGTCGTTGTGGATCGCCTGCGCGAGCAGCTCCTTGCCGGTGCCGGTCTCGCCGGTGATCAGCACCGGGATGTCCTTGCCGATCACCTTGCGGACTTTCGCGATCACCGCCGCGACTTGCGGATCGCCGGTGTCCAGATAGCTGAGCCGCGACAGACTCGCCGCGCCCTGCGCCGCGGGCGGACGCGCGGCCGGCGCGGCGCCGTCGTGCACTTCGGCGGGCCGGCTGCCCTCGGCCCGTAATGCGCGCCGAAACTGCACGCGCGCACAGACCACCGCGCCGTTGCCGAGATTCAGCGACACGTGCGGCTCGGTGCTCGCGCGCATCCGGTCGATCAGCTGCGCGCTCGTCACGTCGAACAGCGACGCGAGCGTATGCGCGCGCAGCGCGGCAAGCGGCATCCCGAGCTGGAACTGCGCGCTGCGGTTCGCCGACAGGAAGCGGCCGTCGGCCGTGAACGCGACGATCCCTTCCATCAACGTGCCGAGGAATTCCGGGCGGCCGTGGAACGACACCTGCAGCGTCTCCTGGAACGTCGTCGTGAACAGGTGGTTCTCGATCATCTGCACCGACATCTTCGCGAGCGCCATCGTGTGCTGGTGATAGCTGCGGTGGTCGCCGGTCACGTCGAGCACGCCGATCGCGTCGCCGTACGGATCGAGAATCGGCACGCTCGAGCAGGTCAGGAAATGATTCGCGGCCAGGAAGTGCTGGTCGCCGTGCACGACCATCGGGCACAGCTCCGCGAGCGCGGTGCCGATCGCGTTGGTGCCCTGCCGGTTCTCCGCCCAGTTCGCGCCGGGGCGCAGCGCGACGCGTTCCGCGCGCCGCAGGAAGTCGTCGTCGCCGATCGAATGCAGGATCAGCCCTTCCGCATCGGTCAGCACGATCATGCTCTGCGTGTTGACGATCTGCTCGTGCAACGTCTCCATCACCGGCATCGCGTGCACGCACAGCACGCGGTTCTGTTCGCGCTTGAGCGCCAGCGCGGCGCCGGACAGCAGGTCGTAATCGGGCCGTGCCGACGCCTGCAGGCCGAACGTCTCGGACCGCTCATGGGACTTCTGGATCGTCGGCGTCGGCCAGCCGGGCGCATGCGTGGCCCGTGCGTTGGCCGTCGGATGAACGTCATCGCGCATTGTCTCCTCCGGGGATCCTTCCGGTCGGTGCCGGACTCTTTGCCGTAGATGCAAGCAAACATCGGGCCACGACATCATCTGCGCTCCGCGTTGCTGGGCCACGGCGCTGCTCGGTCCGACGTGAAAGCAAAATGCAAGAATGACGCCGGGATACGCGCGGCGCAGCGCTGCGCGGCCCGAGCATGGCGAACGTGATAGCGTAAATCGCGCACGTGCCGCCACCCGGACGAATCCCTATCTTCACCGCGGGCGCGGTTCTGGCTTCATACGTTTCGTTGCGCCGGCGGCCGCATTGCGCGGAGCCGCTGCCTTTCTCACCACGCCCGACCGACATGACGCAATCGCCCCGCCGCTCCACCCTGCTCGCGCGCCGCCTGTCCCGCGATGCGTGCACGATCGCATGGACCGAAGCCGGCAACCCGCTCGGCGAGCCAGTGGTCGTGCTGCACGGCGGGCCCGGCAGCGGGAGCCGCCCGGCGGTCCTGCATCTGTTCGACCTGACGCGCATGCGCGTCGTGCTGGTCGACCAGCGCGGTGCGGGTGCGTCGACGCCGCGCGGCGGCCTGCGTCACAACGACACGATGCGGCTCGTCGGCGACCTCGATGCGCTGCGCGCGCAACTCGGCATCGCACGCTGGGGCGTCGTCGGCGGGTCATGGGGTGCGGCGCTCGCGCTCGCGTATGCGGGCCAGCATCCGTCGCGCGTGACCGGCGTCGTGCTGCGCGGCTTGTTCCTCACGTCGTCGCGCGAAGTGCGCGGCCTGTTCGTCGGCGCGCGTGCGCGGGCGCCGCGCGAATGGCGGCACCTGACCGCTGCCGCCGGCACGGCGAGTGGCCAGCGCCTGATCGCGAGTTGCGCGCGGCGTCTCCAGCCCGGCGCCGGCGCAGCGCGGCAACGCGCGATCGCGCTCGCGTGGAATGCGTATGAAGATGCGATCCTCACCGGGCGGCCCGCACGCGGTGCGCGGCCGACGCAACCTGCGATCGATCGCCTGATCGACAAATACCGGATTCAGGCGCACTACCTGCAGCACCACTGCTGGCTCGGCGAGCGCAGGCTGCTCGCGCTCGCACGACAGGCCGCACAAGCCGGCGTGCCGATCCATGCGGTGCACGGCACGCGCGATCGCGTATGCCCGGTCGACAACGTCGCTCGGCTCGCGCGCGCGGTGCCGGCCGCGATCGTCGAACGCGTGCCGGCCGGGCATCTCGCGAGCGCCAATGCGCTCGCGCGCGGCGTCGCGCGGGCAGTGCGCAATCTGTTCGCCGCCACGGCAGCCGACGCTGCGCCGCACACCGAGTCGCCCGCTCAGTCCCACCCATAGCGCGCGCCGACCCACGCGCCGCGCGGCGCGCCGGGGCCGACGAACTGTTCGTCGGCCGGATGGAGTCCGTCGAATGAATGATGCGGACCGTTGAACACGTTCCGGCCGAGCATCCCTAAGCTCGCATAGCGCGTGTCGAGCAGGTTCGTGACCGACGCGAACAGTTGCAGGTGCTTCGTCGCCTGCCACGTCGTGTCGAGAGCGAGCAGAGAATAGCCGGGCACCTTGCCGTTCGCGTCCCGGTTGTTCTCGTCGCCACGCGCGAACACGCCGCCGCGATACGTGACGTGGGTACCGACGTTCCGCGCCGTGCTGTCGTCGACTGGCTCCGCCTGCGCCGACGCCGGCATCAGCCAGCCGCCCAGCAAGCCGCCGAAGCACAGCGTGACGCCCGCGCGCCGCGCGGCGAAGCAGCGCTTCGGCGCGTCGGATCCAATCATCTCCGTGTCTCCTCCAGCCTTCCATTTATGTCGTTGTCCATAACGATGCAGCGACGGAAGCGCTGCTGCATCGATCGACCCGGTTCGGTCGGCGGACAACATCGGATGTCGGCGGAACGTCCACCGTGTTGTCGCGCCGTGCGTCGACATCGGCAAGAAGCATGCCGATCTGCGACCGGCCCGGCGGAGGTTGACTGCCGCTACCGCTCAGTTCAGCGCAGCACCACGCGACGTTGTTGCGGTTCGTGCCAACGCTGTTGCACCTGTGTCAATTTGGATCAGTGCCGCGGTGTTCACGCCGTCGCGGTGCGACACCGGCCACCGATGACGCACACATCGGCGCGGCGCGACATCGGGCGCACAGGGCTCGAAATGCGGTCGACCGGCCGCCGGCAATCACCCGCGCTCCGACAAGCCCCCCCGCACCGGCGCCGACAACACCGAAACGAACGCGCCGCCGCCGGCACCGCCAGCGACGCACTGTCATGTTTCGCAACACTCGGGCAACGGCTGTCCCCGAACGCAACACACGCGGATCAGCGGCGCTGTACCACGCGCGTCGCCGCAACGCGCTCGATCGGCCGCTCGGCCTTGTGCGGCAACGCTCGCCGCGCAATGGCATGCGATTTGCGTAACTGGCTGCGCACTGAACCCGGAACCCCACCCAGCCGGCCTGGCCGGATGTTGGCCGCGGTGCGACCACAATGACTCAGGAGACAACCATGAAAAAACTCTCGGCTTCGACGAGCCGACTGGCAATGATCGGCATCGCGGCGGCAGCTGCGGTCGTCTTGAATCCCGGCCTCGTGGATGCTGCCGCGGATTACCCGGCCGTCACGTACCAGCGTCTCACCGATGCGCAGCGCGATCCGGGCTGGCTCACCTACTACCGCACGTACAACGGCCAGGCACATTCGCCGCTCAAGCAGATCGACCCGTCGAACGTGAAGCAGCTCACGCAGGCGTGGAGCTACAAGTTTCCGGCCGAGCTGAAGCAGGGCTTCGAAGCGACGCCGATCGTCAACGGCCGCTACCTGTTCGTGACCACGCCGAAGGACAACGTGTACGCGTTCGACGCGGCCACCGGCGCGCAGCTGTGGAAGTACGAGCCGAAGCTCGGCGCTGAATCGTTCAAGACGGCCTGCTGCGACGTCGTGAACCGCGGCGTCGCGCTGTACGGCAAGAACGTCTACGTCGCGATGCTGAGCGGCGAAGTGGCCGCGCTCGACGCGCAGACCGGCGCACTCGTGTGGAAGAAACAGATGTTCGAGCCGGGGCTCGGCTACGCGTTCTCGCTCGCGCCGCTCGCGATCGACGGCGCGATCGTGGTCGGCAGCTCGGGCGGCGAATACGGTGCACGCGGCTTCATCGCGGCCCTCAGCCCGAATGACGGCTCGGTTCTGTGGAAGCGCTTCACGATCCCCGGCCAGGGCGAGAAGCACGCCGATACGTGGCCGGACGGCATGCAGGCGCACGGCGGCGCACCGGCGTGGCTCACCGGCACCTACGACGCGGCAACCCGCACGCTGTACTGGGGCGTCGGCAACCCGGGGCCGTGGCTCGCGGATCTGCGCCCGGGCGACAACCTGTACTCCGATTCGCTGCTCGCGCTGGACCCGAAGAACGGCGAGCTGAAGTGGCACTACCAGTACACGAAGCACGACACCTGGGACTATGACGGCGTCAACACGCCGGTGCTCGCGACGATCAAGTACAAGGGCAAGGAGCACGACGCGATCATCCACGCGGACCGCAACGGTTACTTCCACGCGATCGACCGCGACACCGGCAAGCTGATCTACGCGGAGCCGTTCGTGAAGGCGACGTCGGTCACCGGCTACACGGAAGACGGCGCGCCGATCCAGGATCCCGCGAAGTATCCGAAGGTCGGCACGACGATCGACACGTGCCCGAGCTTCCTCGGCGGCAAGAACTGGTGGTCGGTGTCGTACGACCCCGAGCGCCATCTCGCGATCGTGCCGTCGCTGCATGCGTGCATGAGCCTGTCGGGCAAGTCGGTCAACTACATGGAAGGGCTGCCGTATCTCGGCGAAGGCTTCGAGATCAAGCCGGAGCCGGGCAGCGAAGGCTACGGCGAACTGCAGGCGATCGACGTGAACACCGGCAAGAAGGTGTGGAGCCACTGGAGCAAGCTGCCGTGGAACGGCGGCGTCGCGACGACCGCGAGCGGCCTCGCGTTCAGCGGCTCGCTCGACGGCCACCTGTACGCGTTCGACGTGTCGACCGGCAAGGTGCTGTGGGAAAGCCCGAAGCTCGCGAGCGGGATCATCGCGCAGCCGTCCGTGTTTGAAGTCGACGGCAAGGAGTACGTAGCGGTGCTGGCCGGCTACGGCGGTGCGAACCCGATCTGGGGCGGCCCGATGGCGAAGGCGGCGGACGACGTGCCGCGCGGCGGCACGCTGTACGTGTTCGCCCTCAACCGCGGCTGATCGTTCTCCGTCCAGCCGCACGACGCCCGCGCCGCCCGCGCGGGCGCCCTCCTCTGATTATTTTTTCAACCGAGCGTCCGATCATGAACATTCGATATTCCCGCGTCGCAGCGGCCTGTGCGCTCGCGGCAGGCACGGCGCTGACCCCGGCGCTGTCCACGGCCGCGACGCCGGTGCGCGTCTGCTCGCTGCCCGGTACGCCGACGGCCGCGCTCGACAAGGCCGTCGCCCGCGACGTGTTCCGCACGGCCGGCATCGCCGCAACCTTTTCCGCGCATGACGCCGGCGGCAGCGACGACGACGGCGTGTCCGCACACGAACTCGCCGGCATCCTCGACCGCGACTGCGACGTGCTCGCCGGCTTTCCGCGCTCGGCCATCGCCGACGCGTCCGATACGAAGCTGCTGTTCTCGCAAGGCTACCTGCGCTCGGGCTACGTGAGCGTCACGCGTCGCGATGCCGGCACGCCGGCGACCGGCCGCGAAATCGTCGCGGCCACCTACGCGAGCCCCGCGCAACTGATCGCGGTCCAGCAGAAGGATGCGCGCTTCGATCTCGAGAACACGTCCGCGCAAACGGTCGACGCGGTCGCCCGCGGCCGCGCGCATCGCGCGATCGTCTGGTATCCGGCCGTCGTCGCGTACCAGGCCGCGCATCCGAAGCAGGCGTTCCGCATCGGCGCGACGTCGTCGCCGTATGCGGACTGGCAGCTCACGTTCGCGTTCGCGCCACGCTCGGCCGCGTTGCAGCAGCGTATCGACGCAGCGCTCACGCAAATGAAGAACGACGGCCGGCTCGCCGCGCTGACTCGCAAGTGGGCGCTGCCCGGCAGCGCGCTCGAAGCGCGCGAGTCGCACGGATCGCGCATGCCGGCACGCTTCCTCGACGGTGCGATGGCGGCCGGAAGCCGCACGACAGGCGGCCTGCTGCACGCGCGCAACCTGCCTGCCGGCGGCGGCTTCATCCGGGTCGCCGCGGGCGCCGGCGAAGCTGCGCCCGCATTCGATGCCGCACAAGCCGCGCATGGCAAGCAGATCTACGGCTCCGCGTGCGCGAAATGCCACGGCGCCGACCTCGAAGGCAACACCGCGCCCGCGTTGAGCGGCCCGTCGTTCGCGCCGCTGTCGCATTCGCACCTGACGATCGGCGGCGTGTTCGGCTACATGGCGACCAACATGCCGGCGGACCAGCCCGGCAAGCTCAAGGACGACGAATACGCGGACCTGATGGCGTTCCTGCTCGCGTCGAACGGCTATGTCGCGAGCAAGACGAAGCTGACGGCCGATGCCGCGCGCGCGTCGACGGCACCGCTCGTCGTCGGCCCGGCCGGACACAAGGACGCGAGCCAGTAACACCGGGCCAAGCGGCTTCGCGATACGACGCGGGCCGCGCCCTTCCCCACGATTTCATCTTCACCAGGAAACGACCGTGACGCACCCGACCTCCCGCAGAACCTTCCTCATCCAGTCCATCGGCCTGTGCGCGACGCTCGCTGCGGCGCGTACCGCATTCGCCGCGCCGCCGCTCGTCGACGAGAACGACGCCGCCGCGAAGACGCTCGGCTACCGCGCTCGCGCGTCGAGCGTCGACGCCGCGCAGTTCCCGAAATACCAGGCCGGCCAGCGCTGCTCGAACTGCCGCTTCTACAAGGGCGAAGCGGCGGATGCGAGCGGTACGTGTCCGATGTTCGGCGGCAAGTCGGTCGCGGCGGACGGCTGGTGCAACGTGTATGCGAAGCGCGCGTGACGCGGCGCTCGGCCGGGCGCCGGCGCGTTCGGCACCGGCCCCCACGGCAGGCGGCGACGACGGCGCGCTACCGCACGCCGTCGCGCATCTGCATGCGCTGATCGCGACGGGCCTGTCGCGCGGTTTCGTCACGCGCGGCGACATCATCGACGCGCTGCCCGACGACGACGCGAACGAAAGTGGCATCGATGCGGCTGGCGAGGTGCTCGGCGAATTGGGCATCGCCGTGTGCGACCGTGCCGATACCGCGAGCGGCTGGTCGCTCGATCGCTACTTCCGGCCGGCGCCGCCGGCGCGCGCGTGGGTCGACGGCGCCGGCGCGCTCGCCGCGGCCGACCTGCTCGCGCCGCGCACCACCGATCCGGTCCGGCTGTATCTGCGCGAAATGGGCATGACGCCGCTCCTCACGCGCGAGCAGGAATTCGCGTATGCGCGGCGGATCGAGCGTGGCCGCGCGGCTTCGGTCGCGGTGCTGTGCGGCGACCCCGATGCACTCGATGCGCTGATTGCGATCCGCACGGAGATCGCCGAGTGCCGGACCGCCGCGGCGACGTATGTGATCTTTCTCGCCGATGAAGCTGGCGATGATCGGCGGTCTGACAACGCAGAGGCAGACACAAAGGCTTCGCCGGCAGCCATCGCCGAACCCGCCTGCGACGACGACAGTGACAGCGACGCGGACACACGGCAAGACGATTCCACGTGGCGCGACGCGGTCGTGGCGCGGCTCGCCCGTCTCGACGCGCTCGCCGCGGGCATGCGGGCGGCGCTCGCGTGCGGCGGCACGGCGTCGGCCGCCTACCGCGCGCTCGTCCGCGACGCCGCGACGTTGCTCGGCACGCTGCACCTGTCCGCGCGCGCGCTCGAGCGGATGAGCGAACCGCTGCGCTCCCGCGCACGCCGGCATCGCATGCTGCGGGTCCGGCTCGCGCGCATGCTGGCCGACGCGGGCATCCCGTCGCCGTTCGCTCAGGCGGCCGACGACGATCACGCCCGCTGGCTCGTGTCATGCATCGCCGCGCATCCGGCCTGCGGGCCGATGCTGACGCGGCGTGCCGCCGAATTCGTCGACGCGCGCGACACGATCGTGCGCGACGCCCGCGCGTCGGCGCTTCCGCCCGACGCGACCGCCACGCTCGATGCGCGCCTCGCTGCGATCGACCGCGCGATGCAACCGGCCCGCACGGGGCTGTTCGATGCGAACCTGCGGCTCGTCGTGTCGATCGCGAAGCGCTATCCCGATCGCGGGCTGCCGTTCGCGGACCTGATCCAGGAAGGCAACATCGGGCTGTTGAAGGCCATCGAGCGCTACGATTACCGCCGCGGCTTCCGGTTCTCGACGTACGCAACGTGGTGGATCCGGCAGGCGATCACGCATGCGCTCGCCGATCTCGGCCGCACGATCCGCGTGCCGACGCACACGGTCGACGCACTCAACAAGCTTGCACGGGTCGCACGCGAACATCGGCAGCGCGCGGGGGCGGCTGCGACACCCGCGCAACTGGCCGCGCACATGGGCGAACCGGTCGACAAGGTGCGCGACCTGATGGCGATCGTGAAGGAGCCGGTGTCGGCCGATGTACCGGTCTCGCCGGAAGGCGACATGACGTTCGCCGACGTCGCGCCGGACCTGTCGTCGCCGTCGCCGGAAGAGGCGGCCGGCGCCACGCAATTGCGCAGAACGATCGCGGCCGCGCTCGACCGGCTGCCGTCGCGCGAAGCGACGGTCCTCCGCCTTCGCTACGGGTTGCATACGGACGAAGGCTGCTCGCTGCGCGACGTCGGCCGCCAGTTGAACCTGTCCGCGGAACGCGTGCGGCAGATCGAGGCATCGGCACTCGCGCGCCTGCGCGCATCCGATGCGCTCGGCGTGCTCCGGTCGTTCATCGCGTAACACGGCATACGACGCGCGCACACCGGCCGTCGTTCGCCGTGTTGACGGCTGCAACACCCGCTGCTGCATTTCGGCGCAACGCGCAGGTCCGCCAGAACCTCAACCGCGATGTTTCTGCATCCTTTGCAGTACGTATCGAAGGCGCGTAACCTCTTGACAACACGGCCGCATCAGATTCCTGCCGAATCCGGACCCGATTGGCATGCAAGTTGCGTTTCGACAGTCAGGCCACACCCCACGATTTCCATGGAGAACACCTTGACTGCCCTCGTATCGATCCTTCAGGAACGCCGAATCTTCGAACCGACGGCCGACACGCGCGAGCGCGCGACCC